>DAOUGD010000142.1:0-1858 GCA_034429475.1 Anaerolineae bacterium | reverse complement strand
GCGCGCGGGAAACCCGCGCGCGTCGTTTTTGGGTGTGCTTACCTTATCACCCCCGATAATGGCAGCACCGGTGATAATTTCGTGATAGGGCCAGGGTATAGTTTAGATAAAAGAGAGAGTCTAACTATGCCCAATGCCAACGAAAGCTATGTCTCGTACCTCCTCCGGTTCCGGTGTGTCTGGAGAGGTGACGCACGTATCTGGACGGCGTCGGTTCAGAGTACGGCGACCGGCGATTTGCGCCAATTTCCCGACCTGGAGGCGCTGCTTCAGTTCCTGCGGGACGAGTTCGCCGGCGAGGCAGGAACACAGGGTTCCTCGTCAGATACGCGGAGTATGGAAATCACGGCGCTCTCTGAAAAGGCTTATCCGACGCCGGTAAGCCAGTGACAGGAGGTGTAAACAGAGAGCCAGTCCATCATAGTATCACCCTACCCGTTTTAATCTAAAATCTATTTCACAAAGAGAGGAGCTATTTCCATGAAACATGTTTTTGGTCGTTTAATCTGTATTGCAACACTCCTGGTGTTGACCTTGCTGGTCCCGCAGGTAAGTTACGCGCAACGTTCCGGCCCGCTGGGGCCTGTGGCTATTGACGCCATAGTGCTGAATGAAACGTTTGATGGCAGCACCTTGCCCGCCAACTGGCAAGTGTCTGGTACACCCGGCTGGAGTTTTGACAACCCCGGCGCCCGTGAGAACTCCACCGGCGGCGCGGGCAATATGGCGATTGCCGATAGTGATGTTGCCGGTCAAGTGCCTATGGACACCGCTTTGCAAACCCCGGCGCTCAACCTGTCAACGGCGTCCTCGGTGAAGCTGGTTTTCAAGACGGATTTCTATCCCGGCGGCGTCTCCACTGCCGATGTGGACGTAAGTATTGACAGCGGCGCAACGTGGACGAATATCTGGCGCACCACCGGCGTTGATGCTATCGGGACGGTCACGCTGAATGTGCCGGAAGCCGCCGGCCAGAGCAATGTATTGTTTCGCTTCCATTACTACAATGCCAATTATGATTGGTACTGGCAAGTGGATGACGTGGTGGTGGAAACGCCGTCCGCGCCCAATGCCCCCAGCGCGCTTGGCGCAGTGGTGGCGGGCAGCAATGTCAACCTCACCTGGACAGATAACAGCAATGACGAGGCGAATTTCATCATCGAACGCTCCCCCGACGGTGTTGGGGCGTGGGTAGAAGCCGGCCGGGTGGGCGCTAATGTCGTCACCTTCACCCATTTGGATGTGCCTTGCGGCGCCCCGGTTTACTACCGGGTGAAAGCCACCAACGGCGCGCTGCAATCCGGCTACAGCAACACCGCCAACATCACCATGCCGGCGTGTCTGCCCTCGATTCCCGGCATCAGTGAGAACTTTGACGCCGCCCAGAGCCTGCCCGCCGGTTGGACGAAGAGCGGCACCTGGGATTTCACGCAGCCCAATACGACCGGCGGTACCGGCTATGCGCCCTATGGCAAACCCGTTAGTTCCGCACTGCGCACGCCGGTGTTTAGTATGGTGGGCGCCAATGCGGTAGTGTTAAAGTTTAAGACTGACATCAAAATCTACGCCGGTCAAAGTCTGGCGCAAGATGCTTATGTGGATATCAGCCAGGACGGGGGGACCACATGGATCACCGTATGGGACAAAACCGCCGCCTACAAAGGCCCTGTCGCTATTGACTTATCCCAGTGGGCTGCCAATCGCAATAACCTGATGGTGCGCTTTCTGGTGTTGTCCCTGATTTTCCTTGATGGACATCATTCTTCCAACAGGGTGAACAAAGGTTTGAGTGTCGACAATTGATCCAAGAATTGTGCGGGCACTCGGTAGGAGAGCAGCTCAGCAGTCGTCCAAACAT
>DAOUGD010000141.1:0-37303 GCA_034429475.1 Anaerolineae bacterium | reverse complement strand
CCCACCCACCCCCCCCAACCCCCCCCCCCCCACCTCCCCCGTGAGGCTGACGCGCACCATCACCCCTACGCTGACTGCGACACCCCGGCCCACGGCCACGCCCCGGCCCACGGCCACGCCGCGCCCCTCGCCGACGCCCACGCCTGCGCCGGTCTGTCCCTGCGCTGTTCCCCTTTTTCACACCGACGTGGACGGCAACTGGGATATCGCCCATCAGCCGGGGCCTGGCGAGGACGTGTTCAATCTGACCCACAGTCCCGGACGCGACATCGGGGCGACGGTTTCGGGCGATGGGCAGTGGATCGCCTTCCAGAGCGAGCGCGATGGGAATTGGGAGATTTACACGATGGACGCCCACGGCCGCCAACAAACGCGCCGCACCGTCCACAGCGCGCAGGACACCGACCCGATTTGGGCGCCGGGCTGTCATGCCGATGTGCTGGCGTTCCAGTCCGACCGCAATGGCAACGCCGATCTCTACCTGCTGCACCCGCAGTCGCTCACGCTGACGGAGCCTGTCCCCCTGACCGACGATCCGCGCAACGACGCCGATCCCGCCTGGGCGCCCGACGGCGCGGCGCTGACCTTCCAATCGGATCGCAACGGCCACTGGGACATCTACACGATTGCCGCCGACGGCAGCGCCGAGACGCGCCGCACCGATCACCCCGCCGACGAAGTGGATCCGTCCTGGTCGCCGGCGGGGGATGCGTTAGTTTACGTCTCCAATCGCCACGATAACTGGGACCTGTATCTCCTTCAGTTGCAGGACAACCGCGAAATTTCTATCACGGCCAACGCCTGGGACAACGTCCTGCCGGTCTGGTCGCCGGATGGCGAATGGATCGCGTTTCAATCCAACCGCGACGTGAACTGGGAAATCTACGCTTACCACGTGGCTTCCCAGGCCCTTGTCCGCCTGACCCAAGACCCGGCCAACGACGAAGCGCCCGCGTGGAGTTGCGACGGGACGCGCCTCCTCTTCCACTCCGACCGGGATGGCGATGCAGATATCTACAGCGTCGCCTTGAATGACCCGACCGATGTGATGCGCATAACCTGGCAGGACAGCAACGAGCAGTACCCGCTGTGGCGTCCCCTTTCGGAGGATGGCAGCCAGGCGTTGGAAAAAGGCGCCGTGCAGACGCATAGGCCCGCGCGCGATCCGCTGGCGGAGACACCCCCGGCTACGCTCGCCGGCCTGCTGCCGCCCACCGCGACGCCGGCCTCTGCTTCCGCACCGCGTGACATTGCCTGCGCGCCCGTCCCCCTCTTCCATACCACCGTGAACGGCGATTGGGACATCGCCCGCGCGCCCCTCGCTGGGGAATCCGCCCCCGTCAACCTGACGCAGAGCGCCGGCTCCGATCTCAGTCCCAGCCTCGCGCCTGACGGTTGGTGGATCGCCTTCCAATCCGGGCGCGACGGCAACTGGGAAATCTACACGATGAATCTCTTCGGGAAGCAGCAGACGCGCCAGACAGACAACCCGGCACAAGATACTGCCCCAGTTTGGTCGCCGGGTTGTTCGGACGCCCTGCCGGATTGCGCCGGCGGCGTCATTGCCTTCCAATCGGATCGCGCCGGCAATGCGGACATTTTCCTGTTGCAAGTGGGACAGAATGTCGCTCCCATCCAACTAACCACCAATTTGGGCAACGACGCCGCGCCGATCTGGTCGCCCGATGGCGCTGCCCTGGCCTTCCAATCCGACCGCAACGGCGATTGGGCCATCTTCACCATTCAGGCCGACGGCACTGCCGAGACGCAGCGCACTCACAGTTCCACCGACGAGGTTGCCCCGGCCTGGTCGCCCGATGGGAAGTGGCTGGCCTACCGCTCCAATCGCGGGGGAAATTGGGATCTCTTTGTCCTCAACCTGGAAACCAAGCGTGAGACGCAGCTCACCAGTGGGGTGGGTGACGCCATCCGCCACGCCTGGTCGCCGAACAGCCGCTGGTTGGCCTTCCAATCCAACCGCGACGGCAATTGGGAGGTTTACGGCTACGACCTCCAGCAGGGTGGCCTGATACGCTTCACCAACCACCCCGCCGCCGACCAATCGCCTACCTGGGATTGCACCGGCGCGCGCCTGGCCTTCCACTCCAACCGCGACGGCGACGACGAGGTCTACAGCCTCTCCCTGGACAACCCGACGGACATCGTGCAGGTGGCCGACCAGGATAGCGCGGAGCGTTATCCCGCGTGGCAGCCGGCCTTCGAGCGTGGCAGTCTGGCATTGTATGCTGCCCCCGCAGAGGAAGGGCTGGCGTCGGAGTCCGGCGCGGCGCCGTTCACCGAGTCGCCGCTGACTGCCACGCCGGAATTGAACGCGCCGCCCGCCGGCGTGGCCCACTGGAGCCTCTTCACCGCCGTCGGCGCGCTCCTGATCCTGCTCGCCGTTGGCGCGACGTGGCTGTTGCGCCGTCCGCCACGCTAAATGCTGCCGCCCTCTCTCTCCCGCGCCTGGGAAGCCGGGCCAGATCACCCGGAGCTGACTGTCGCCGCCCTTCACGTCTGGCGCGCCTCCCTGGACGTGACGTCGGAGACGCTGGCGCAACTCACGCGCCTCCTTTCCCCTGACGAACAAGAACGGGCTGCCCGCTATCGCGTCCCTCACGCCCGGCAGCAATTCATCGTCGCGCGCGGCGTTTTGCGGACACTGCTGGCGCGTTATCTGGACGCGCCGCCGGAGACTTTGGCTTTTCAATACAGCCCTTATGGGAAGCCCACCCTGCCCGCGCCCCTGGCCTTCAACCTCGCGCACTCGCACCAACTGGCCCTCTACGTCTTCGCCTGTGGCGGGGAGGTGGGGATTGATGTGGAATATCTAGCGCGTCAGGTGGATATGGCGCTCATTGCCCCGCTGCTTCTCACGGCGGATGAAAGCGCCGCGCTTGCCGCGCTGCCTGCCGCGCAACAATACCCGCAATTTCTCACGTATTGGACGCGCAAAGAGGCCGTCGCCAAAGCCCAGGGTGGGGGGCTGAGCCGCGTCGTGCAGCCCTTTGACGTGTCCGGCGATACCGTCATCCTGCCGGGTGTGGCGGGGACGACGGCGTGGCAAGTGACCTCGTTTGTCCCGATGGCGGACTACGTGGCGGCAGTGGCATGTCCGCCGGGGGAGTGGCGCGCGCGATGGTTTCAGGGGATATGAACCCTCACACAGCAATCATACGCATCTTACAGATGTCATCATGGAGGCCATAATGTCCAGAATTCACTCGTGGTGGCTACGCCGCCGCGCAGACATCTTGTGCCTTGTCGTCATAACCGGACTGGCTACCCTTTTCATGCATCGCTTTCTCAGACCGGGGTACACCTCACTGCCTTTGAATCTGGAAAGCGCCATTTTGCCCTG
The DNA here is from genome assembly GCA_034429475.1 of Anaerolineae bacterium. Taxonomy (GTDB): domain Bacteria; phylum Chloroflexota; class Anaerolineae; order B4-G1; family SLSP01; genus JAKQHY01. The sequence continues at coordinate 33,942 of DAOUGD010000141.1, read as the reverse complement.
GCACAAAACCCTTTACGAACCGCCGCAAAACCTGCTCATTTCGGATCCCTTCTACATTTTCTACCCGGCCCGCGTATATCTGACCCAGGCATTGCGCAGCGGGATGCTGCCGCTGTGGAATCCTTATCTCTTTGGCGGACATCCCCTGTTGGGCGATACGAACATGCCCAATTATTATCCCCCCACATTATTGGCGGCGCTGGTACTGGCACCGGAACGCGCCTTACCTCTTCTGGCATGGCTGCATGTGATCATTTCCGGCGCCTTGATGTACAGCTTCTTGCGCACCTTGTCTCTGCGTCCGCTCCCGGCTCTGCTGGGCGCGGTGATTTGGATGTTCAACGAATTCACGGTGGTATGGCTGGAAACGCCGCACTTTCTGGGCACTCTGGCGTGGATGCCGGGCATGTTTGCATGTTTTGAGCTGGCCGTGCGGCGGCGGAACATCCGTTTCGCCTTCCTCGGTGGGTTGACGTTGGGTCTGGAATTCCTGGGGGGGCAGACTCAACTTGTGCTTTACTCGGCGCTCCTGCTGGGCTTGTACGCGCTCTTTCACACCCTGGCCCAATCCTGGGCGCAACGCCGTCTGGATGCCTGGCCGCTGTTGACGCTGGCCGTAGTGGGGGGAGTGGGCGTCGGGGTCGGCGCAGTTCAGCTTCTTCCCACCTATCAGATGACCGCCCTGAGCCATCGTTTTCCCAGATCACTGGCGGCCTTGCTCGAAACACGGTGGCCGCTGCGCCACAGCGTCACCTTGTGGCTCCCCGATTTCTTCGGCAATGCGCTGCGCTACGACTATCGCAGCGTCCAGAACTTTGCCGAAACCGCGGCCTATTTTGGCGTTATCCCGGCCTTGTTGTGTCTGATATGTCTATTTGTAAACCGGCGACGCCCCTGCGGGTTTGCTGCCGGTCTGCTGGTAGGAGTCATCCTGATAGCCGGGGGAACCTGGCTGGTTCGCTGGATTGCCTGGCTGCCAGGGTTTCGCTACTTCAATCTGAGTCGTATGGCCGGCCTGTTAGCTTTTCCCGGCGCAATGCTGGCTGCCGGCGCGGCGGATGCCATTCTGAACCGACCGACACCGCGCCTGATTGCCGGAGGCTTGGGGGCGGCTCTGGCCGCGATAACCCTTGTCACCGGCTTGACGGTCGCTGTTGATTTGAAGGGAGTACAACAGCACTGGAATATCATTCAAACCGACATGCTGCGCACGGGCCTGTTCATCGGCTTGCTGATATTGACCCTGATCCTGGCTACCCGACGTCCCCGGTTGGGCACGACCCTCCTGATCCTTCTGACTTTTGCCGATTTGTATCAATGGGGGGAGCCTTTTAATCCCGTTTATTCTACCCGCATCCTCTATCCCCAAAATGAAGTGGTGGAGGCGCTGAAACAAGACTCCTCCCTGTATCGGATATTGCCGCTCAGACAGCAGTGGGCGATCTTTGGCCCCGGCGTATCCCAGGTATTCGGCCTGTCTGAACTGGGCGGTTCGTCCTCCCTCGTCGTTCGTCGTTACCAGGAATTGCTCCAGGCCATTGATTCCGAAGTGCGGATGGAAAACACTATGACGCTCTCGCACTTTCGTCCTCTGCACAGTATGCTCAACGTCAAATACGTGTTGTCTTCTTCTGACCTGCCGACCACCCTCACGTTGGCGCGCTATGAGGGCTGTGCGCAACAGAGCGCGCCCCTGGTGGGTGACGATTTTTTCGAGCAGTCGTTTGTAGCGGCTGACGTGGGACTCAATCGCGTAGACGTGATGGTGGCTCATGTGGGAATCGTCGGCGAGCAGCCGGTGCATTTTCGCCTGTGGCGCGGCGACGCCGACGGCGAGTTGGTGGCGGATATTGCCACATCCGCCCAATCGCTGCCCGACCACGGCGCGGGCGTCTTCTTCTTTGCGCCGACGCCGGATGCTCTGGGGGAGCGCTTTACGTGGAGAATCGAGGCGCCCGGCGCTTCCCCCACGGCAACCGTCGCGGTGTGTCTCGCTGACGGGGTAGCGGAACGCACAGCGTCTTTCGTTGCCTACGGTGTGTTGTTGCAGCAGGTGGATTTCCGCCAGGGCATTTGGATTTATCAAAACCCCAATGCTTTGCCGCGGGCTTACATTGTCCATCACGTGGAAGTCGCGCCTGAGCAGGCCCTTGCTGCGTTGCAGTCGCCCGGATTCCGCATGGCCCGCACTGCGGTGTTGGAAGACCCCTTGCCGCCCGCTCAGGCCGCGACGCTCTCGCCGCAGCCTATCCGCTCAACGGCGCAGGCGACCGTCACCCGCTATGAGGCGCATCGGGTGGAGATCACGGCTCAAACGCCAACGTCGGGCATCCTTGTCCTGAGCGATGTCTACTATCCTGGTTGGAAAGTCTTTATGGATGGGCGGGCTGCGTCGTTGCTTAGGGTCAACCACACGTTGCGGGGAGTGTATCTACCCGCCGGCAGCCATTCCATTACGTTTGTTTTCAGGCCGGGTATATTCTATGGGGGACTGGCGATGACGGTTCTGACGACCATCAGCGTTTTGGCCGTATGGGGAGGAGCCAGTCTCTCACAGGGGCGTGACAAGCGGCTCTTTCAAAGGCGCAATCAGTGACACACTATTTCTCCGTCTTTCCCATCAGGTCTATAATACTCTTATCTTTAAGACAGCGAGGCGACGATGAAATGGATTGATTTGCGTAGCGACACCGTCACGCAGCCCACCCCTGCAATGCGGGAGGCGATGGCGAATGCAGAAGTCGGCGACGATGTGTACGGCGAAGACCCTACCGTGAATCACCTGGAGGCGCTGGCGGCGGAGCGGCTGGGCAAAGAAGCCGCCGTCTTCGTGCCCACCGGCACGATGGGGAATCTGGCCGCGCTGCTGGCGCACTGCGGGCGCGGCGACGAGGCCATTATCGGCGACCAGAGCCACACGTTCTTGCACGAGCAGGGCGGGATGGCGGCGTTGGGCGGGATCATGCCGCACACCCTCCCCAACCAGCCGGATGGCACACTGCGGCTGGAAGACATCGAGGGCGCGGTGCGCTGGGACGACCCGCACGAGCCGCGCTCGCGGCTGATCTGTCTGGAGAACACGCACAATGCTTGCAACGGCACGCCGCTGACGGCGGAATACACGGCGCAGGTCGCCGCACTGGCCCGCCGCCATCACCTCAAGCTCCACATAGACGGCGCGCGCCTTTTCAACGCGGCGGCGGCGCTGGGCGTGACGGCGCGTGAGCTGGTCAAAGACGCCGATTCGGTGACGTTCTGCCTCTCCAAAGGGCTGTGCGCTCCAGTGGGATCGGTGCTGTGCGGGAGCGCGGCCTTCATCGCGGAGGCGCGGCGCGCGCGCAAGGTGCTCGGCGGCGGGATGCGGCAGGCGGGCATCCTCGCGGCGGCGGGGATTGTGGCGCTGGAGCAGATGACGGAGCGGCTGGTCGAGGATCACGCGCGCGCCCAACGCATCGGGGCGGGACTGGCGGCGCTGCCCGGCGTGGAGGTTGGCCCAATCCACAGTAATATCTTCTACTTCCAATTGACCGCCGACTGTCCCCTCGACGGCGAAGGACTGGCCGCGCAGCTCAAGGCGCGTGGCATCCTGCTGCCCAATCGCGGGCCGCGCAGCTTCCGCGTGGTGACGCACTATTGGATTGATGATGAGGCGGTCGAATGGACGCTGGCGGCGCTGGGCGAAATTTTAAGATAATGCGCAAATACTTGGCAGGGGTCATCGTCTATCCCTTTTTCTTTGTTCTGACGCCGGTGGCCTCTTTATATTTCGGCAACATTGATAAGTTCCCGGCTGAGGTTATGGTTGTGCCGCTGATTGCCTGTTGCCTCATCACGGCGATGGTTTGGGGGGCGCTCTTCTTGCTCACGAAAGATGCGCAAAAATCGGCCCTAATGGTTGCGTTGTTGAGTGTGGTGACGTTTGCATCAGGATTGCTCAAATCTCAACTTGCCCTGCTCCTGGTCAGGATGCAGCTTGTACAAACTGCGCAACTGGTGCCTTTGTTGTTCCAACGCGCCGGGCTGCTGGTGTGGGCTTTTATTTTGTTGGTGATTGGCGCGGGGTTGTGTTATCTGATCTGGAGAGCCAAACTCAACATGCGCACGGTGACGCAGTTGTTCAACGTGATCGGTCTGGCGTTGCTGTTCAACAGTGGTGTGACCTGGTGGTTGAGCCGCGACCGCAACGTACAGGCGTATGCCAGGGCCTGGCGCGCTGATTTGCAGGCCGAAACCTTTGGAACGGAACAAGTCGTCACGCCGCGCTATGACCTCTATTACATTATTGTGGATGGGTATACCAACAGCCATATCCTTGAATCTATCTATCAGATGGATAATACCGACTTCCTGGAAGCTCTTCGCCAACGGGGATTTTTTGTCGCCGAGGAAGCTCATGCCAATTATCCGCAAACGGCGCTTTCGCTGGCCTCTTCAATGAATATGATGTATCTCGACGAACAGATCCGCCGTTTTGCAGATAACCGTGAGAAGGAACAAAACCGCTCCCCCTTGTATTTTATGCTGAATGAGAACCGTGTCTTCCACTATTTAAAGGGCCAGGGGTATATGCTGGTGACTTTTATGTCGGGTTCCGCGTTCACAGAGTTGCAGGCCGTTGACCGCCGGTTGGCTTCACCCTGGACGTTGACTATGTTTTCCAATGAATTGCTCAACCAAACCCCACTGCCGGCGCTTACCCTGGATTTACAATACCATCTACACAGGCAGCGCGTGTTGTATCAATTTGACCATTTGGCGGATGTGGCGGCCATTGAGTCGCCTACGTTTCTGTTTGCCCACATCCTCGTTCCACATCCGCCTTTTGTCTTTGGCGCGCAGGGAGAACCCATCCGCCCAGACCGGGCGTTGATTTTCCACGATGGCAGTCACTATATGGAAGTGAGCGGCCAAAACCGGGCTGAATACGTCGCCGGGTATCGTGACCAGGTGCGCTTCGTTAACACCCAGGTGCTCTCTGCCATTGATGCGATTCTGGCGCAATCGCCAGCGCCTCCTATTATCATCCTTCAGGGCGATCACGGCCCTGGTTCACAGTTGGATTGGAGCAGCAGCGAGCAAAGCAATCTGGAAGAGCGGTTTTCGATTCTGAACGCCTTTTTTTTCCCCGATCAGGACTATACTCTGTTGTACGACACTATCACTCCGGTGAATACTTTCCGGGTAATTTTGCGGCAGTATTTTGGGGCCGACCTGCCGTTATTGGAGGCCCGAATGTACTATGCGCCTTGGGACACCCCTTATGATTTCGTGGATGTGACGGCGCAAATAGACCAAGAGCCCTAGTGGGTCATTTGGCGCGTTTATCGCCATTTCTCAAGCGTAAACAATGGCGATTTTCGTGACGACCGACCCACCCACTAATAATCATAGAGTATCTAACCACAAAGGAGGCAATGCAATGGACGAATTGGTAAAACTGGTGATGGAAAAAGGCAACCTGGGCGAAGCGCAAGCCAAACAGGCGGTGGAGACCGTCGTTGGGTTTCTCAAGACAAAACTCCCCGCGCCGATTGCCGGTCAGATTGACGGCGTGCTGGCAAACGAGGCGACGATGAAGCAGGCGACCGATGCGTTGGATAAAGGCGTGTCGGCGCTGGGCGGGCTGCTCAAGAAGCGATGACCGAAGAGCCGACGCCCCCTTCGGCGACTCCGTCTGGCGGTATCGCCGAGTTGATCAAACGCCTGGCGAAAGTCACCGGCCTTTCGGAAGACCTGGCGCAGGCCGTGGTGGACACGGCAGTGGAGACCGTCAAAACGAAGCTGCCGGACAAGGCGGAGCAGGTCGAGACGGCCCTGGCCGATGAGAAGACCGCGCAGAAAGTCGGCGACCTGGTGGAGAAGCTGGCTCACAAGGTTCCTAAGCCGGGCGAGTAGCGAGTTGCGAATTACGAATTACGAATTGCGAATTACGAATGGCTGACAACAAAATCGGCAAATCAGAAGGGCCTCTGATTTGCCGATTTTCTTGATTGGCGGGTTGGGTGGTTTAGAACACTTCCCAGATTCCCCACAGAATTATCATCAACACACCCAGACTGAAGCGCACGACGAAGGCCCACCCCCAGCCGAGCGCCATCTCTTTGGTGACTTCCCAGGATTCGTGTTTGTCGCGGCGGTCGGCGTACTCAGACAAATATAGCGCGAGCAATGTCAACGCGATCCCGCCGATGGGCGTCAACAGGATGCTGCCGCAGAAGCCCGCTACCGAGGCGAGGAAGATGGAGCGCCACTTCGCGCCGCCCTGCCGCGCTTTGCCGATCATCAACACATTATCGGCGAGCATCCCGGCGATGGCGATCAGGCTGATGAGACCGAACAGGATCGCCCCGACCACGTCGAAGCCGAAAATCAACCCGTAGGCGAACATCAACACCCACATTACGGTGAGGCCGGGGAAGGCGGGGACAATCAGGCCGAAAAGCCCAAATAACGTCCCCAAAAACAGGAAAATCTTGATCACCAACGCTAACCACGGCGCCATAAAATTATCTATCCTCCTTCATTGTTTACCTTTTGCACTTGCCGTCTATTGTAGGATGCTGGGTGAGAAGTGCAAATCCCCTTTGCCGGACATGCGTATTTTGGTAACTTGTATACGTTGGTATAATGACGCAGGTTGCTTGTCGAGGAGGAGAATGTCGAAACAACCGCTTAAGTCGAGCATAATTTTCTCGCAGCGCCGCTGGCAGTGGGGGGTATTGCTGCTCGTCGCGTTTGCGTTGCGGGCGGTCTCACTGACGGCCCAGGGGGTGTGGCGTGATGAGGTGGATCAGTGGTATTTTGCTCACGATTCCTGGCCGGTGCTGGGGAGCCGATTTCTACAGGCCGGTTGGAATGGCCCCCTGTACTCGCCGTTGCTGCGGGTGTGGATGGCCCTCGCGGGTGACTCAGTGTATGCGATGCGCTATCTGTCCCTGTTGTGGGGGATATTGAGCATCGCCCTGTTCTATGCCCTGGGGAAACGACTGTTAGGGCGGCCCAGCGCCATGGTTGCCGCGACGTTGATGGCCGTTTCGCCTTACATGGTGTGGTATGCCCAGGAGATAAAAATGTATGCCTGGGTGGTGATGTGGGTCTTGCTGGCCCTCTACGCTCTGGAGCGCGTCTGCCAGGAGCATCGGCTGCGCTGGTGGCTGGCGACGCTCGGTGTCCTACCCTTGCTCTTTTATAGTCATCTGATGACCCTTTTGCTCCTGCCGGTGATGGGCGTGTGGTTTTTGGCGCGTTATACCTGGAAACATCCGTTAAACTCCTGGTTGTTGCTTGCCCTGCTGCTCCTGGCGGCGCTCTCCATCCCTCTGCTGGACTGGATTGTTCCCACGCTGCTCCAAGTGCGCGAAACCGGTTTTCCGCATTACACCTTGCCGGAAATGGTTATGACCCTGCTCAATGGTTGGAGCGCGGGAGCCTATCAGGCCGGGATGCTCAATGGGCGCTTACCGGTTTACGCTATGGCAACTTTTTGTGTGCTGTGCTGTTTGGGCGGGGGGCGATTGGGGTTGGATGAGAAATTCACTATCTTGCTGCCGCTCTTGGGGTGGTTGGGGCTGCCACTGCTGGCGTTGTGGATCGTGTCGCTGCGCGGGCCGCTCTTCACCGACCGGTATCTGATCTGGACGGCGCCGGCGTTTTATCTGCTGTGTGGAGTCGGCCTGCTTGCCTTGAAGCAGTTGGAACGTTGGTTGGTCCCGACGGTACTGCTCATCACCCTGTTTTTCAATGGCCTGTGCCTGTACGCGCAGGCGGTGTATCCCGTTAAGCCTCAATTTCCTCAGGCCATTGCCTATCTACAGGCACACCGCGCGCCGGACGCGCTGCTGCTCTTCCAAATCCCCTATAATCACCGGGTTGTCGCCTATTATGCTCCAGAATTGTTGAGCCGGTGGGCTGAGGCGCCTTTCACCAACTGGCACCTTGACGATGGTTCCTACCAGGTCGGCGCAGACTATGTGGCCGAAAAGTTACGCGCTCTGACCGCTGGCTATGACGAGGTGTGGCTCGTCTATTCCGAGGTGGCACAGTGGGACGACCGTGAACTGGTCAAAGCCTGGTTGGATGCGCACGGCGACCTGCTGGACACCGCCATGTATCAGGGCGTCATTCTCTATCATTATCGCGCGCGGGACTGGGGCGGATGACCTTTCAGGGGATGCACAGCGTCTGCCCGGCGTAAATCAGATGCGGATTGTGGACGCGGTTGGCTTGCATAATGGCCCACACTCCCACCCCATAGCGCCCGGCGAGGAGCGTCAAAGTATCTCCGGCGCGCACTGTGTACATCATCCAGCAGCCGACCGGTAAGTCGCCTCTTTCCCATTGGCGTGCGGCAGTGGGGCCGGGCGGCGTCGGTATCCAGGGGACGTTAGGGATGGCCAGCCGGTTGCCGAGGTGGATCGTGCGGGGGTCCGCCAGGCGGTTACACACGGCTATGGCGCGCGGCTGGACTCCGTAGGCGCGCGCGATGGCGTAAAGGGTTTCATCCCGCTGTACGATGTGGTAGCCCAGAACATGGGCGCAATTAAAGGTTGCCGTGGCTACCGGCGGCGCTACAAGGGCCGGGGTGGGTGAGAGCGGCGGTGGTGTGCCGCCGGACGGAACCGGCGTCGGCGCGGCGGTGGCCGGAAGCGGCGTGGCTGTGGGGGGAACAGGGGAGGGCGTTGTCGGCGCCCAGGTGGGAGGCGCCGGCGTCGCCGTTGGTGGAACGGCCGTAGGCGGCGTTGTCGGCGTCGGCCCGCCGGCGCCCACAATGATTTTGCCGCTTTGCCGGGTGTGGCTAATGCCGGCGCCCAGGTGGTCCGACAACAAGATTGAATCTAAGCTTACCGGCGACGTTCCATCGGCTTTACCCCGGAATGTGATCCGCACCAAAGCTCCACTGCCGCTGACCGGCGTATTGGGGAGCACCTGGGTCATAATATAGCCTATGACGCCGTTGTTGACCTGGTTGATGTCTTCGAGATCCGGTTTCAGCAGGTCACCTGCTGCGATCTGCACGCCGGCTTTGTTAGGATTGGCATCTATCACTTCCAACACATTCGGGTCAAACGAGATGGCTAAATCAACCCCGTAAAGATTGGTGACATTTTCTACGTTGACCAGCAGCTCCACTACGCCGCCGACCGGCAATGTGTGGGCGGCTGGCGTCACCTTGACGGTTGTTGTTCCCTGCGCCAGAGCCGGTATGACCACCATGAGCACACTCAGGCCCAAGATCAACCCTTTGAACGCCCCTCCATGCTGACGCTTCAGTGTAGGGATCATTGTCAGTATCCTCCTCCGAAAATGGCAATCACTCTTGGGGCAAATTAAGGCTGCTTTTTTGAAGTTGCCAATCAATACTATTATATTGCGGATTGGGAGTTTGGGTAGTAAAAAACATAACGGACTGACGTTTAGGGCGTCAGTGGGAGGATTTCGACCGGGAGGGCCTGTCCATCGGGGGTGGAGAGGAGTACCTGCGCCAATTCTAACTTCAACGGCCCTTGCGCCTTTCCGTGAAACACCACCGTTGCCAGCGTGCCGCTGCCCGTCACCGGCTGGGTGGGCGCGACTTGTATTCCCACATAGGTCACAGCCCCGGTGATGTTGTCGGCGCGATTCTGTACCACAAAATCCGGCGCAAAAAAGTCCCCATAAGCGATTTGGACGCCTTCGGTAGCCTCATCCACGTCCACGACTTCTAAAAGCACCGGGTTGAAATTGAGATGAAGTTCAACACCGAAAAGATTGGCGGCGTTGGCTACCTCTACATTGACTACGAGGGTCGTGTCGGCCTCTATTGCGGAGGCCGTGGTGGTCAGGGATACGCTGGGGGGGGGCTCATGCGGCGCGACGCTGGAAATTGGTATGGGAACAGCGGGGGCGTCTGCGGCTGGCGCCGTACATGCGGCCAACCAAACGATGCAGCAGCCTACCAGGCTCAAATGTCGGATGTTCACTTTTCCTCTCCTTGCTGTTTTAGTGCCAATCCATCACGGGACTTTGCCGACCGTAGTTTCCCGTAATCAAGGTCAAATCGAAGATATTGATCACGCCGTCCTGATTCAGGTCGGTTTCAACATTCTGTGATCCATACGTTGCTGCCACGCGGGTCAGATCGAAAATGTTGATGATGCCATCCCCGGTAAGGTCGCCGGCCAGCAGTGTCAGAGCCTTTCCATTGTCGGCTGACAGTGTTCCTTGCCCCCTCAGGTACATTGCATGGTCCACATAGAGGCAATGAAACCCATGATCAACCGGCAGGGTCAATTCAAAATATCCGCTGGCGTCTGTGCGAGCAGTCAACGGCGCCATTTGGGCGATATTGAGCTTGACATTTTCCCCCTGATTGACCCGTGTACAGGGCGCTTCTCCCAGACTGATAGTGGTTCCGCTGTTATCGGTGCGGCCCTGTAGTTTGACCGTCCCCGAAATGATGGACACGGCGGGCGCCGGCGCCGGGGTGGGGGTGGGCGGAAGCGGCGTCGGGGTTGGCGCTGGCGCCGTGGATACCCGGCTCACTGCCGCCAACGCATTAATCCGTGGAATGCGCCACCCATTACGCGAGTCGGTTAACGGCACGCCGCTCTCCTTTAAGGTGCTTTCAACTTGATCGGGCGTCAGCGCGCGGTTGGCCTGCAACAACAGCGCCGCCGTCCCGGTTGCGTGCGCCACGGCCATAGAGGTGCCGGCGTCGCCGCGCTGTCCCCCGCCCAAAGCCGCCGACTCAATCCACGCGCCGGGCGCCAGCAGATCGAGCAGGGCGCCGCTGTTGCTGAAACACGTGATTTGATCCGCCGTCGTGTTGGCATCCGCGCACGCTCCCCAGGTGCGCGCGCCGAGGTCGGCGTCATACGTGCTACCCACTGCGATCACACCGGGGATGCACGCCGGAGACGTTAAAGCATCCGTGTAGCCACTGTTCCCTGCCGCTGCGAAAACCACCACACCCGCCCCGCGCGCTGCCGCAACGGCCTCGGTTAACAGCACCGTGTTGGCGTCTGCCGCACTGCAATCGCCGGTGTACTGGCCTCCACCCAAACTGAGGTTGATGATGCGAACATTGTGCTGCCATTGGTTCGCTACCACCCAATCAATGGCGGCCACCACGTCGGAAGTCCAACCGGCCCCGTTGTTGTCCAAGACCCGTACGGCCACAATCCCGGTGTCGGGGGCAATCCCTTTGGGGCTGACGCTCCCTTTCCCGGTGATAATCCCGGCGATATGTGTCCCATGCCCATGCACGTCCTGGGCGCTGCCCCCTTCGTTGGTGTTGTTGGGGGCGCAGCCCCCTTGCGTAAAACAGTGCTGTGCGACGATGTGATCGCCCAGGTCGGGGTGCGCAGCGTCCACGCCGCTATCAATCACAGCCACATTGACGCCGCGCCCGGTCAAGCCGAAATCGGCCCACACCCGGTCGGCATGGATGACGGCCGCGCTTTCTATGGTGGTCGCATAGACCGGCATATCCAGGGATAGCAGGCGCACGTCCGGGAGTTGGCGCAGTTGCTCCAAACCTTTTGGTGTGACCAGGCCCACGATGCCCGGCGTGAGCTGGTATTGATGCAAAGGAACAAATTCCTCGCCGGAGACGGTTGCCAGTACTGTCTGCTGGGTTTGGGCGATTTGAAGGCTCTGCGCCCAAATCCCCCGCTCGGCGGCGGGGGCGCGCAGCAGGATCACCACCCGCGCCAGTCCTGCATCGGCCAACTGCTGCTCGAGCGCCGGGTCTACCGGGGCTTCGTACAGCGGCTGCGCCGCCGAGCGACCGGCGCCGTGGCTCATCATGCCCAATAGGCATAAGAACAGAAAGACTCTCCCCCAAAGCGTGTGTGCGGGCATCCTTTTTCCTCCCCTGATCACGAGCGTTCCTGCCTGAACCACTGGCAACACCTTCATAAAGAAGTCGTGCGTTCGATGGGAGAATTTGCAGCGGTTTTCCACAACCCAAGATCACTCTATGTCTCTCCTAGTGTACTCTATGCCCATGCCGCAATGGGTTACAATGCAGTTAATAAACAGTGAAAGCAATTTTTAACAACCTTGTAACTTTTACTGATAATTTTTACTTGACAGGTCTTGTCTTTTCGCCAGATCCAGGTACAATGCTCAGGTCAAGACGGTTGCGCCAAGAGTAGGAGAAACAGGAATGCCAGCAACATACAAAGAATTACAACAACAGTTATTGGAAACTGAAAAAGACCTGAGGATGCAATTGGAAGCCACCAAACGCACGGTGCGTGAAGACGGCGTCGGATATAGCAATCATATGGCTGACGCCGCCACCGAAGTGTTTGAACAGGCCCGCGATGTGTCCGTGGCCCGCCAGTTGGAGCGCACATTGGAGGATGTCGTCTATGCGCTGCAAAAATTTGAGGACAGCACCTACGGTATATGCGAATCGTGCGGCACCATCATTGAACTGGCGCGTTTGGAGGCGTTACCCTCCGCCCGTTATTGCATGCGTTGTCAGTCCCGGCATGAAGCGAAACGATGAAGTTTAGCACGCAGAGCAAACTCCTGCTCTTCGGAGCGGCGGCCCTGGTATTGGCGCTTGATCAGGGGGTGAAGTTTTGGGTCGTGCGCAATTTGCCACTTTATACTCCCGTTGATATTTTCCCCTGGCTCAAACCCGTTTTGTCTTTCACCTATATCACCAACCGAGGGGTGGCCTTTGGACTGTTCCCCCAGTTGAGCACACTCCTGAAGTTTCTGCCGCTGGGGGTCATTGCTTTGATCTTTCTCTTCCGCCGTTCCATCGTTGTGACGCGCCCCTGGATTGACCTAGCTCTGGGGATTATCACCGGCGGGGCTTTGGGCAACCTCTGTGACCGCCTCTTCCGGGGCGGCTCGGTGGTGGATTTTCTCGACGTCAACTTCTGGCCTTTCCGCCAATGGCCGGTGTTCAACATCGCCGACTCTTCTATCCTCATCGGCGTTGGCATCTTGCTGCTTGACTCCCTGCTGTTTGACACGCAGCCCGCGCCGGTTGCCAAGCCCCCCCAAGCTTCGGAAACGGCGCTTGCGCCAGAGGAAGATTGTGCCAATGCCTGAATCCCAAACCTTCACTGCCGAAACCACGATGCGGTTGGATCAACTGCTGGCCCAGCAATGGCCGGCGGCGGAACGCGAGCAAATCCGTGCGCTGATTCGCCGGGGCGCGGTGCTGGTGGACGACCAACCGGCGCGCAAAGCCGGCCAGTATGTGCCCGGCGGTGCCCATGTCACTGCCCCTGTGCCGGAAATCGCGGCAGACGCGGACGAAATCCCAGACTACTTGCCGCTGACGTTGCCCGTCATTTATGAAGATGCCGTTCTGATCGTGGTGGACAAACCCGTTGGAATGCCCTTAGAGCCGTCGGCGCGGGGCGCGACCGATTGTGTGGCTGCCCGTTTGACCGCGCTCTGCCCGGAAATTGCGCACGTGGGGGGCGCTGGCTGCGCGGGGATTGTGACGCGCGTCGCGCCGGAAGTCTCCGGGTTGTTGCTGGCCGCCAAAGATGAGACGACCTACCGCGCGCTGCGCCATCACCTCCAACGCCAGCGGATCGAGTCGGTGTACTCGGTGCTGGTCGAGGGACGGATGACCGGCGAACACCTCATTGACCAGCCCGTGGGTAACGTCAAGCGGGCGCGCGAGCGGCTGAACGTCGCTCGCGAGGGCCGTCCATCCCGTACCCTCTGCCGCGGGCAGCGGCATTACAGAGAGAACGAACACGATTATTCATTGCTGGAAGTGCGCCCGGAAACGTCCCGCAAACATCAACTGCGCGTGCATCTGTCGTGGTATGGGTTTCCGGTGGTGGGAGATCGCGTGTACGGTTCGCGGTATCAGCCGCTCTTATCGGAGCGCCTTTTTATACACTTGAGCATGTTGCGTTTCCCGCACCCGGTCAGCGGGGAGAGGATGCAGCTAGAATCGGCCCTGCCGCCAGACTTGCGCGACGTGTTGCGCTATTTAACACGCCCGAAACATTAGTTAACTACGGGTGTGCCCGAATCTGTGGCACAGCCCCGATAATAAAAATTTTCAACGCGGAGACGCGGAGTTTTTTGACTATATGACTATTAGACTGACGACTTTTCAGAGGAATTCATCATTAACCGGCGATTCACCAGCGGTTGGATGAAAAAAACTTTCTCAACGGATGTAACGGAATTTAACGGATATTTTCTCCGTTTAATCCGTTCAATCCGTTGAGGCTATTTTCAGAGGAGGTTCTTCAAATGCGAGAATTAAACGTTGCTGTGGTACAGATGCAGCCCGAACTGGGGAAAATGGAGGCCAACGTCAGCAAAATGGCCGACTTCATCGCCAAGATCGCCACCGAGCAGCCGGTGGACGTCATTGTGTTCCCGGAGTTGTGCGTCACCGGTTACGAGGGCGGCCAGCGCTTCGCGCAGATGGCGCAGCGGGTTCCCGGCGCCGTCACCAACATCCTGGGGCAGCACGCCACCGAATTTGGCGTCTACGTCGTCATCGGGATGGCCGTCAAGGAAAAGGTGGAGACTGTCCTGTTCAACAGCGTCGTCCTGATTGGCCCGGACGGCGGCGTGGCCGGCGAGTACCGCAAGGTTCACCTTCAGGCCGAAGAACGCCTGGTTTTCCGCCCCGGCTACCGCATCGCGCCAGAGGAAACGGAGGTCGGCGTGGTGGGGATGATGGCCGGCTGGGATTTGACCTTCCCAGAGACCGCGCGCAGTCTGGTGTTGGATGGCGCCGAAGTGATCTTGCTGCCCGCCGCGTGGCAGGCCAAAGACGCCGATATGTGGCGCACGCTGCTCGTCGCCCGCGCGTATGAGAACGATGTCTTCATCGCTGCCGCGAACCGCATCGGGGAAGAGCCTTCGTACACCTTCGCCGGGCAGAGCGCGATTCTCGGCCCGAATGGGGAAGTGCTGGCGGCTCTGGAAACGCCGGAAGAGGGGTACGCCGTGGTGCGTCTCGACCTGGATGAGGTGCGCCATCGCCGCGAGGAAACGCAGATTATGCTGGCGCGGCAGCCTGGGTCCTACCGCCCTATCGTGAAGAAATACTAAAGCAAGTAACGAGTAATGAGAAATGAGTAATGAGTGCAATCCACTCATTACTCATTTCTTTTTACTCATTTCTCTTTTCTCATAACGCCTTCTCGTACACCCGGTACGTCCGGTAGACCTCTCCCCCGAAGTTCTCCGCCGTCTGGCGCATGGGGGTGTTGCTTTCCAGCACCCACGAAATCTCCGACATCGTGTAGCCCTCGCGCAGACCGGCCAGGAACGTCTCCATAAATAGCACCGCGTCCACGCCGCGCCCGCGATACTCCTCAATGACGCCGCCCGCAAAGCCGCGCAGGGTCTTGACGACTTTGCGCACTTTCCACCAGTAAAACAACTTCAGCATCGTCCACCACTCCGGGACGCCGGGGCGGGGATAGGCTTTGTGGAGCGCCTGGTTCACGTCGGGCAGCGGCACCATCGCCCCCACCGGGACGCCATCTTTTTCGGCGAAGAACACGGTCTTGGGATCGAGCAGGGGTTTGAGCGCCATAATCTCGTGTTCCATCTCGGCGTCGGTGATGGGGACAAAGCCCCAGTTCCGCTTCCAGGCGGCGTTGTAAATCTGCTTGAACAGCATCGCCTCTTTGTCAAACGTGCGCATGGCGATGGGGCGCACAGTGATGTTCATCCGCTGGCGCACTTTCTCCACCACGCGCAGCACTTTGGGATCGAAGCCTGTTCCATCCGCTTTGTAGCGCGTCAGGTCAACCCGATAGGCAAGCAGGTTTTGCGCGTTAAAATAACCGGCGCCTTCAATCAAATTCACATAATAGCGGGGATTATACGTCATCAACACTACCGGCACGCCCCAGCCGTCCACCAACAATCCACATTCCTCGTTGGTGGAGAGATTCATCGGCCCGCGAATGGCCGTCATGCCTTCGCTGCGCACGAAATCCTCGGCGGCTTTCAACAAGGCGTCGGAAGCTTCCCGATCATCCAACACTTCGTAAAGCCCGAAGAAGCCGACTTTGTCATCCCAGTGCTGGTTGTGGTTGTAGTTGACAAAGCCGGCAACCCTTCCGACTACCTTCCCCTCTCGCCGCGCCAGAAAAAAGCGCAGCTTCGCGTGGGCGTGGAAGGGGTGTGTCGTCAGTAACGTCCGTTGATCGGAGAGCAGCGGCGGCACCCAATAGGGGTCGCCGCGATACACTTCCCAGGCGAAATTGATAAATTCCGTGCGGTCTGCGTCTGTCTCTACCGGGGTAATTGCCAGGTTGGATGCCATGATGATGCCTCCCAAGAAAATAACAGGATGTTTGGAATGATAGGATCAAAAGTCCGCTTGATCTGTTGAATCAATCGCGGTCAAACTCCCCGTGATTATAGTCCGTTCCTTTTATCGGACAAACAACGCCAATGTGATTCTAATGCAATGTTAACCTTCTTCTAATCTCTACGCCGTAGAATAATGAAGAAGAGGTTCAGGACTTACGCAAACGCGAGGAAATTCACCGCAGAGCGCGCAGAGATTTTTGGCGGTTTCTCAGTGTCCTCGGCGTTCTCTTCGGTGAAAAAGCGTCAGCCTTGCGTAAGTCCTAAGGTTATGAATAACCAGAGAAAGACTCAGTAGATCAAAAATTGGATTCGTAGTAACCACTTCAGTGGTTCTTTTAACGACTAAAGTCGTTACTACGAGCCTAAATTTGCATCTACTGAGACTACCTGACTAAAGACTACCCGACTATGGTGGGAGGATGACGATGGAACAGAAAGAGCTTTATACCGAGAAAACGCAGCAGGCGCTGTTGCGGGCGCAGCGTCTGGCGGTCGAAAATGGCAACCCGCAGATTGACCCGGAACACTTGCTCCTGGCCCTGTTGGAGCAAGCCGATAGCGCCGTGCCGCTGGTGATCCTGCGGCTCGGCAGCGACCCGCAACGGCTGCGCGTAGAGTTGGAGCAAGCCCTGACGCGCAAGCCGCGCGCGCGCGGCGACGCGGCCCAGGTGGATTGGTCGCCGGCGGTGCGTCGCATCCTTCAAGCCGCCGGGCGCGAGGCGCAGGCCATGCGCGACGAGTACATCAGCGCCGAGCATCTGCTGCTGGCGATGGCCGATTCCAGCGCGGGGGACATCGCCCGTTTCCTGGCGACCTACGGCGTCAACCGTGAAGCGGTGCTGCGCGTCCTTGCCACGATTCGCGGAGGGCAGCGCGTCACGTCGGATAACCCAGAAGACACCTACAACGTGCTGGAAAAGTACGGGCGCAACCTCTCGCAACTGGCGCACCAGGGCCAGCTCGACCCGGTCATCGGGCGCGACGACGAAATCCGCCGCGTGATGCAGATTCTCTCGCGCCGCACCAAGAACAATCCCGTCCTGGTCGGCGACGCCGGCGTGGGCAAGACGGCCATCGTCGAAGGACTGGCGCAGCGGATCGCGCGCGGCGACGTGCCGGAGCCGTTGAAGCAGAAGGAAATCTTCCAACTGGACATGGGCGCGCTGATTGCCGGCGCGAAGTACCGGGGGGAATTTGAGGAACGCCTCAAGGCCGTCCTCAACGCCGTGGCGCAGTCCACCGGGCGTATTCTGCTGTTCATTGACGAGCTACATACGGTCGTGGGCGCGGGCAGGGCGGAGGGCGCGCTGGACGCGGGCAATCTCCTCAAGCCGATGCTGGCGCGCGGCGAGCTGCATACCATCGGCGCGACGACGCTGGACGAGTACCGCCAGTACATCGAGAAAGACGCCGCCCTGGAACGGCGCTTCCAGCCGGTCTACGTGGACGAGCCAGATGTGGCCGATACCATCAGCATCCTGCGCGGCCTCAAGGAGCGGTACGACGTCCACCACGGCGTGCGGATTCAGGATGCCGCGCTCATCGCCGCCGCCACTCTGAGCGACCGGTACATCGCCGACCGCCAATTGCCCGACAAGGCGATTGATCTGGTGGACGAGGCCGCCGCCCGCCTGCGACTGGAGATTGACTCCAAGCCGGCAGAACTGGACGAGATTGATCGCCGGGTGCTGCAACTGGAAATCGAACGCGAGGCGCTCAAGCAGGAGCGGGATAAGGCCAGCAAGGAGCGCCTCAAGAAGTTGGAGCAGGAACTGGCCGACCTCAAAGAGGGCAGCCGCGCCCTCCGGGGCCGTTGGGAACACGAAAAGGCGCTCATCCAGGAAATCCAGCAGATTCAGAAGCAGATGGAAGACCTGAAAGTGGACATGGCGCAGGCCGAGGGGCGCAACGATTACGCGGCGGCCGCCGAATTGCGCTACGGCAAGATGCAGCAGTTGGAGCACACGCTCGCTGCCGCCGAGGAAAAACTGGCGCAGGCGCAGGGCGACCAACCCTTGCTGCGGCAGGAGGTCGGGCCGGAGGAGATCGCGCGCGTCGTCTCCGGGTGGACGGGCATCCCCGTCAGCCGGCTGATGGAGGGCGAGCGCGAGAAGCTGCTGCGGATGGAGGAAGATCTGCACCGGCGCATCGTGGGGCAGGAGGAAGCCGTGCGCGCCGTCTCCAACGCCGTCCGCCGCGCGCGCGCCGGACTCCAGGCGACCCACCGGCCCATCGGCACGTTCCTCTTCCTGGGGCCGACCGGCGTCGGCAAGACGGAACTGGCGCGCGCCCTGGCGGAATTCCTCTTCGACACGGAAGAGGCCATCGTGCGCATTGACATGAGCGAGTATCAGGAAAAGCATACCGTCTCGCGCCTGATCGGCGCGCCGCCGGGATACGTGGGCTATGAAGAAGCCGGGCAGTTGACGGAGGCCGTCCATCGCCGTCCGTACAGTGTGCTGCTGCTGGACGAAATCGAAAAGGCACACACCGAAGTCTTCAATGTGTTGCTGCAACTGCTCGACGAGGGGCGGTTGACCGATGGACACGGGCGGACGGTGGATTTTACCCACACGATCATCATCATGACCAGCAACGTCGGCAGCCGGTGGATCAAAGACCTGGGGGTGGAAAAAGCGCGCGACCAGGTGTTGGCCGAACTGGATGCCACCTTCCGCCCGGAGTTTCTCAACCGGATTGATGAGGTGATTCTGTTCCGCAGCCTGACCCGCGATGACCTCAAGGCCATCGTGGACATCCAGGTGCGGCAGTTGCAGAAGCTGCTGAAGGAGCGGCAGATCGGCCTGACGCTGAGCGCCGCCGCGCGCGACTTCCTGGCTGACGTGGGCTACGACCCGGTATACGGCGCGCGCCCGCTCAAACGGGCCATCCAGCGCTACTTGCAAGATCCGTTGGCGCTGGCCGTGCTGGAAGGGCGCTTTGGGGAAGGGAGTGCAGTGCAGGTGGATGCATCGGGCGATGCGCTGACCTTCGAGGCAAAAGCATAGGGCGGATCATCCATCCGCCCTATCACCAAAACCTGACTTTGGGGCGCAGATTTTCGCGGATATACGCAGATTTTTTATCTGCGTTCATCAGCGTTCATCTGCGTCCCAGTTTTAGAAAATACTGCGCAGCATCAGCAAAAAGCCGAAGAGGATGAGGGGGATTCCCGCCACCGCGCCGATGATGGTGACGGTGAGCAGGACGCCGGCAATCATCAACACCAGGCCCAAGACGGCCGCCACGACCCGTCCGGTCAATTGCAGGATAAAGCTAATCAGCCACCAGATCGCGGCAAAGGGCCACAAAAACCACGGAACTTTATGCGCTTTTTCTGTCATCGCTGTCTCCATTGAAAATAGTCCGATAGTCATTAGTCGGATAGTCGGATAGTCGTTTTTGTCTTCTCTTTCATACGCAGGAATGCAGGGGAAGTTTCAACGGCGGTGACGAGGGTATTGTTTAATCCGGCTTCCAGCTCACGTGGATCTGCGTTCCCTCATTGGGGTGGCTGTCAACGGCGAGGGTCGCGCCAACGGCCTCGGCGCGCTCGCGCATGATGCGCAAGCCGAGGTTGTCGGGCAGGGTTTGCGCTACGTCGAAGCCAACGCCGTCATCGCTGATGCATAGTTCGATGATGCCGGCGGCGTCGTCCACACAGTGCAGGGTGACGCTGACCTGGCTGGCGTTGGCGTGTTTGGCGATGTTGTTCAGGGCTTCCTGCGCGATGCGGTACATGGCGATTTTGACATCGGCGGGCAGGTCGCAGGACAGGCGGGTGGTCACGCTGACCGGGACGCGCGCGCGGCCCGTGATCGCTTCGCCCAGTTGATGCAGCAGTTCGCCGATGGGGGCTTCGGACAATACGGTGGGACGCAATTCCAACAGCAGGGTGCGCATTTCGGCCAATGCGCCGCGCGTCAAGTCGCGCAATTCGCGCAGGCGGCGGTCGGCTTCCGTCGGGTTGATTTGCGCCAGGCGCGGCAGCACGTCCGCGATGAGGCTGGCCGAGAAGAGCGTCTGGGTGACGGCGTCGTGTAGTTCGCGGGCCAGGCGTTGGCGTTCCTCGATGGTGGCGGCCTGCTGCGCCTGCTCGTAAAGCCGCGCGTTTTCGACGGCGAGGGCCGCGCGCTGCGCCAGCGCCAGCATCAGGCGCAAATCGTCCTCGCCAAACGCGCGCGGCTCCGTGTAGTTGACGTTGAAAATCCCAAAGACGCGCCCTTCTATGGTGATCGGCACGTGGATAAAGGAGCGGATGTGTTCCGGGTACGTGATGTGCCAATCCACCCGTTGGTCGGTGGTGGTGTCGCGCACGACGATCGGTTCGGCGTAGGTGGCAACGTGCCCCACCAGACCACTGTCGGCGGTGAAGCGCATTTTGTCCAGGGTCTCCGGCATGAATCCGCGCGCCGCGCTGGGACGTAACCAGCGATGGTCGGCGTCCCATATCAACAGCGCGCTTTTGTCGGCTTGCAGGATGTCTACGGCCACGTCCACCAGGGCTTGCAACACCTCGTTGGTTTCCAGGTGACGGTAAATTTCCTCGTCGGCGTGGTAGAGCGTTTGCACCTGGAGTGTGCGTTGGTCGGCCTCGGCGAAGAGGCGGGCGTTATCCAGCGCGATGGAGGCCAGTTGCGCGAAGCCTTCCAGCAGCCGCACTTCGTCCGCGCCGAACGTGCGCCCGGAGTCGTGATCGTAGGCCAGGCCGATGACGCCGACCACCCGTTGCCCCGATAACAATGGCGCGCCGGCTACAGCTTTGATGGTCTCCTCGCGGCTCCCCGGCGTCGGCGTGTGGTAGGGCCACGTCGCATACTGATTGACGATGAGCGATTCCTCGTTCCGCCATACCATGCCGGCCAATCCCTGCCCCGCTTGCAGGCGGAAGCCGATGGATTGGGCAAAGAGGCCGATGCCTACCTTGCGTTCCAGGACATTGTGGCTGGCGTCTACCAGATAGATGTAACCATGCGGGGTATCCAACAACTGAGCTGCCCGCGCCACGATGGTTTCCAGGAGATCGTTCACGTCGAGGCGATTCATCAACGCCAGACTGGTTTCGTGCAGTGCGGCGAGGTATTCGTTCTGGTGGCGCAGTTCCTTTTCGGCGCGACGCCGCTCGTTGACCTCGTTTTTGAGGAGATTGTAGGCGCGGTCAAATTCGCCGCTGACGCTGCGCCCCACCGAAAGCGTCAGGAGTACGCCGAACACCAGCAGCAATACGCCAATGCCGACCGTCAAGGTCTGGGACGTGCGTTGCAATTTGAGGGCGGCGCCGATGTTTCGGTTGAAGCGCTGGACTTCGTTGCCGTACAACGTCTGCACCTGCTTGTTCAACGAGTCGAGGATGCTGTCGAATTGGTGCGCCGAGCTGCGGAATTGGGCATCGTCAGGATTGGCGCGCAGGTAACTCAATTCGTAGTCATACTGCGCCAGCAGTTGTTGCATACGCTTCAATGAGTCGGTCACGCGGGCATTGCTGCTGGCCTCGGC
This sequence comes from Anaerolineae bacterium, assembly GCA_034429475.1. GTDB lineage: Bacteria > Chloroflexota > Anaerolineae > B4-G1 > SLSP01 > JAKQHY01. The sequence goes on along the minus strand of DAOUGD010000141.1, from coordinate 12,129 downwards.
GATGGCGATTTGCATTTGCGTATCCAGCCGCCGGCGGTAGGTCTCCAGCATTTCGGACTGGGTGGTGCGGTCACGCAACAGGCGGTTGGTTTCAATCTGTAATTGCACTAACTCGCGTTGGACGTTCGCCAGGTCGGCCAGGGCATATCCTGCCTGGAATGCTTCGGAGGTCATCAAATTGAAGTAGGCCAAAACTACGATGCTGCCCAGGGCGATAAACAGCAGGGCCATCATCAGTAACAGACCCATGTGTGTTCTGGAAAGCCAGCGTTGGGGAACCGGTGAGGAAAGATTCCCCCAAAATTTCCGCCAAAGTCGCCCTAACATGAGCATTTTCTTCAGAGGTTATGGCAATAGCTCCGCTGCCAGGGTGAAACTATACTCTTTATATTGTTCGGCATCCTGTGGATTGCGGGTGCGCCAGACGCAGATGGGCATATACTTCTGAACTTCGTAGAGCAGATAAAACTGCCGGCGAATTTGGGCTTCTGTAGAGGTGTCGCGCGGCAGGCCGTAGCCCTCCCAAAAAGCCGGTTCACTGATGCCGCAGTAGTCGAGTACGGCAAACTCGATTTCCACATCGCCCCACAGCGCGCGGTCGAAATCCACCAGGCCGGTGACGTTCCCGGCTTTATCCACCAGGATGTTTTGATTCCAGATATCCATGTGCAATAAACTGGGCGCGATCTGGCGATCAAAGGCGTGCCGGTAATAATCGAACAAGTCCCGAAATACCTGCGCTTCGGCGCGGGTGTAACTGCCGCAGGCGGTCACATCGTCCAACAACTGATTCCACATAATGTGAAATGCTTCTACCCACGTTGGCTGGGGCGCCATTGGGTGGTGCGCGCCCAGGTATCCGTACGCGGTTTTCCCTAATTGCTCCGTCGCGGTCAGGGTATGCAGCTCGCGCAAGTGTCCGCCGACTTGTCGCAGCGTGTTTTGCACGAGGTCGTTGGTCATCCAGTATGCGCTGTTCACCGGGACACCGGGCAGCACTTCCATCAGCAGGTAATCCCGGTTGAGTTTCAACCGGCTGAAGTCATAGCCAATGATTTCGGCTGCGGGAATATGCGTTTTGGCGCGGATCAGCGCGTGCAGGGCGGGTTCCTGGCGCATCATTTTGAATTCGTAGAACAGAAAACCGGCGTCGTCGCGCGGCGCAATCCGCAACAAGAAACGACCTTGATTGGTAGACACCCAATAGGAATCATTATGCTTGCCGGTTCGTACCGGCGTGAACCTTAAGGAAACGGGATCAACATCCACAAAGTTGAGGGTCAGATCCCTCAACACCGAGGTTGCAAGCCGTGTTTCGTCCTTCATCGCTGTTTCTCCCCACTAGCTAACCTCTTTCAGTCTACCACAGAAACCGAGAAAGTGATAGGTTCAGTTAACGAGCGGGATAAAGCCGTGATGATAAATTGGGCGGCGGGGCAATAAAAACGGGGCGCTCCAGGATGGGCACCCCGTTTTTTGACCGTTATCACCGGTTGATCAGGCGATCTTCATATAGCCTGAGGCTTTCGCGCCGCAGACAGGACACTCGTCCGGTGGGGCGTCGCCCACGTGAGTGTGCCCACAGGTGGCGCAGACCCAGTAAGTGCCTTCCGCGATGTCACTGCCGGCTTCGAGTGTTTTGAGGGCATCTTGGTACATCCCCTCGTGAATCTGCTCCACTTCCCAGGCCCATTGGAAGGAACGCAGGGCCTTGTCGTGTCCTTCGGACTGCGCGTCGGCCATAAAATCCTTGTACATCACGTTGACCTCGTAATTCTCACCTTCGATGGCGGCCTGCAAGTTCTCGACCGTGGATTTGATCTCGCCGAGAACGCGCAAGTGGTTATGGGCGTGAACCGTTTCGGCCTCGGCTACGGCGCGGAACAGGTTGGCGATGTTGGGATACCCATCGCGGGCGGCTTTCTTCGCAAAGGCCAGATATTTGCGGTTGGCCTGAGATTCGCCGGCAAAGGCGGCTTTCAAATCATCTATGCTTTTCATTGGTATTGTTCTCCTTACTCATAGGGAATGTGAATGGTAGTGGAAATGACTACCTTGTCCATTGTGTGGCGAGCCACTATAAAATCAAAAACCCCCGGCTTATAGACCGGGGGTTGCTTAGTGCCGAAGCTGGGAGTTGAACCCAGATGAGCATAAGCTCACCACGCCCTGAACGTGGCGCGTCTGCCTATTCCGCCACTTCGGCTCTTTCTTGTGTTGTTAATGCGAACAACGTGGATTCTACCCCAGAGCTTGATTTTGTCAAGCCTATGGCAAAGCGTATAATGGAGGTACTGATAGACTGATTTTCTCATCCAACGGAGGTATTGATGACCAAAAGACAAGTCGTCTCGCGCAGTTCTTACGTGGACTCCAGCAAGGTAGGTGAGACTAAGGCCGCCGGTACGGAGCGCGTCTATCGCGGCACGATCGAGGCGCAGTGGACGTGCAATTCGTGCGGGCGCGCCGGCATCCCCGGACGCCAGAAGCGCTGTCCCAGTTGCGGCAACCCCAAAGACAGCAGCGAAACTTACGAGGCGCCCACTGGCGAGGTTAAATATCTCACGCCGGATGAGCTGAAGGCAATGGGGGTGGACCCCACGCAGCACCTTTCGGACGAGGAATGTGAGTATTGCGGCGCCAAACTTCAGCCGGGCACGCAAAAATGCCCCAACTGCGGCGCGGCTCTGGGCGACGTAGGCTACACCACGCGCCACTGCCCTGCCTGCGGGCGCGAATCCAACGAGGAGAAATGCCCCAACTGCGGCTCCCCTACGGAAGAAAAGCTGACCGCGCACCGTGAGGCGACCCCGCCACCGCCGCCCGCGCAACCGGCGCGCGAACCGTGGTACAAGAACCGCAAACTGCTCATCCCGGCCATCATTGCGGCTGTATTCCTCTGCCTATGCGTGTGTATTTCGATCATTGCCGCGTGGCCCCGCAACGAAGTCGCCAGCGTCAGCGCCCTGGCATGGGAGCGACAAATTGCCATCGAAGAGCACCAGTACAATCAGCACGAGGACTGGGATTTACCGGCCGGCGCCGACTTAGATGGCAGTGAGGAGCGGATTCACCACTACGACCAGGTGCAAGTCGGCACGGAGGAAAAGTGCGGCAACGAGCAGAGCTGCGAGACCGTCTCGGTTTACGATCACACTGACAGGGTCTGTTATGATGACGGCACCTGTGATGAGGAAGACGTTTATCGCGACGAGGAGAAATGTCACGACGAATACGTGTGTAAAGATGAGCCGGTATATGAAAGCGTGCCGCGCTATCAAACCTGGTACGTTTACCACATCTGGGAATGGGTAGCGGTTGAACCGGCGCGCGCCCAGGGCAACGACAATGCGCCTTACTGGCCCGAAGTCCAACTCAGCCAGGATCAACGCGAGGGCGCGCGTACCGAGCAGTGTACGGTCACATTTACCAACGATAAGGGCAAATCCTATCCCTTCACGTCGCCTTGCTCGGAAATGGGAAAATACGAGCGTGGCTCCGAATGGCAGATCAAGCGCAACGCCAGCAGTGTGTTGGAAGTGACGCCCGTCGAGTGAGAAATCGGTGATCAGAAATCAGTAATCAGAAATGAGAAATGAGTAAGGCGTCACTCATTTCTCATTACCCATTACCCATTTCTCGTTACCATTCCTACGGAGGTAAAGATGCAAATCACCCATGTCGAAGTCATTCCCATCGAATTGAATTTGCAATCGCCCTACCGCGCCGCGTACACCGCCAACCAGGACGTGAATCGCGCCGCCGCCGTCTTCATCCGCATCGAAACGCGGCAGGGCGACGTGGCCTGGGGCTGCGCCGCCTTCGACCCGGCGCTGACCGGCGAGACACTGGACGGCGTCACCGCCGCGTGTCGCATCTGCGCCGACCGCGCCCGCGATCTGAACCCCCTCAACACGGCCTACGCCCTGGCGGAACTGGCTGAACTGACCGCCGACACGCCCTCGGCCTTGTGCGCGTTTGACATCGCTTTCCACGACTTGCTCGGATTGGCGGCGGGGTTGCCATTGCACCGGTTGCTCGGCGGCTACCGCGACCGGTTGCCAACGTCCGCCGCCGTCAGTCTGGGGACGGTGCCGGAGACGGTGGAAATGGCGCGGGATCGCGTCCGGCAGGGGTTCCGCATCCTTAAAATCAAAGGTGGGTTGGACCCAGAAGCGGACGTGCGCCGCGTGCGCGCCGTCGCCGACGCGCTGACCGGCATCTTCTTGCGACTGGATGCAGACGGCGGCTATACCGTGCAGCAGGCCATTGACGTAGCCCGCGCGCTCGCCGGGCGGCTGGAAATGCTGGAGCAGCCCATCTCACCGTCCAGCGGCATCGAAGCGCTGCGCCAGGTCACGGTTCAAAGCGACATCCCCATCCTGGCGTCGCAGAGCGTCACCGGCCCGGCCTCCGCGCTGGACATCGCCGGTGCCAAAGCCGCCGACGGGATCAGCATCAAACTGGCGACGTGCGGCGGCCTGGCTAACGCCCGGCTGATGGACAGCATCGCCCGCGCCGGCCGGCTGACGACGATGGTGGGCAGCTTGCAGGAACCGGCGCTGCTCATCGCCGCCGGGCTGGCCTTTGCCCTGAGCAGCCCCGCCGTGCGCTACGGCGACCTGGACGGGCATTTCGATCTGGTGAAAGACCCCACCCATCCACGCTTTGTCTTTGAGAATGGCTGGCTGATTGCGACGGACGTGCCGGGGCTGGGCTGCACGGTGGAATTGTGAGAGGGTCAAAGACCGTCGTTTGACCAGGCCATAACCCGATGGACGCACGCAAAAGCCCACCCCCGCGCCTGAATAATCGCTACCGCCTCGCCGAATGGCTCGGTGAAGGGGGGATGGGCATCGTGTATCGCGCCCACGACGAGGTGCTCGATCGTGATGTCGCAATCAAGTTCCTTCTGCCTCAACACATTACCAGCGCAGAAGCCGGGGAGCGCTTTATGCGCGAGGTTTGCGCCGTTGCGCGGCTCTCCCATCCCAACATCATGGCGCTCTACGATGTGGGCAAGGAGCTGGACTGGCACTATATGGTGCTGGAATACATCCCCGGCCAAAACCTGCGGGATGTGGCGAGCGCTTATGGCGGGGCGCTACCTCCGACCGAGGCCCTCCCCGCCATCCGGGCGGTGCTGGAAGCGCTGGCCTACGCGCACACCCAGGGCATCCTCCACCGCGACATCAAGCCGGAGAACCTGCAACGCACCCCCGACGGCCAGATCAAGCTCACCGATTTCGGCATCTCGCTCGCGCGCGGCACGACGCCCATCACCGAAACCGGCCTCGTGATCGGCACCGTCCATTACCTGGCCCCGGAGGTAATTCAGGGGCAGCCGCCTGACGCGCGTTCCGATCTGTATGCGGTGGGTGTGGTGCTGTACGAGCTACTCGCCGGGCATCCCCCGTTCCAGGGTGATACCGAGGCCCTCACCCTGTCACAAATTCTGCACGCGCCCATCCCGCCCCTGCGCGCCGCCCATCCCGCCATCCCTGTGGACGTGGAGCGCGTGGTGTTCAAGCTGCTGGCGAAGTCGCCTGTCGAACGCTACCCCTCGGCGGAAGCGGTGTTGGCGGATTTCCCCGGTTCGGATATAGCCTGGGGTACAGCATCTCCATTGTCGGCTCCCACATCGTTAGTAGAGCGCATTGTGCGCAGCACGTCTAAAACATACCGCAAACCGCCCACGGCGGCAGAAGGTGAGATGCCTATCGTCACAGCGGAGACCGGCGAGGCGCATCCTTCGACGCCGATGGACGCCTTGTTGTTGTACGCCGCGCTGGACGACACGGTTGCCGCCGTGGAGGCCGAACGTCGCCGGTTGGCGGTCCTTTTGCAGCGCGACGTGTTGGAGGGCCTCAACTTGCTGCTTACCCAGGCCAAGACTTACGAGCAATCCCTGGGGACGCACCCTACCACCCGCATGGCCTTTTCGGTGATGACCACATTGAGCCGCCAGATCATCCAACAAGTCCACGACCTGGAAACCAATCTCCATCCCGGTGTGCTGGAAAAGTTGGGGCTGGAACCCGCCTTGGAAGCCCTCGCCAACCAGACGACGCGTGTGTACGGCGTTCACGTCCACCTGGAGCTGCAACGCCTGCCGGAACGCCTGTCGCCGCCGGTCGAGCTGGCGCTTTTCCGCGCTGCGCAGCACGAACTGGACGACGCTATTCAAGAAGCACACGCCACGCAAATGGCGATCAGGCTTGAGCGCCAGGAGCAGCGTGTGATCTTCAGCTTCTCCGACAACGGCGTCGTGGGACAACGGCCCACAAGGCGCAGTGAGACTTACCAACGCTTGGAGCAGCTTGGCGGTGCTGTAGAGAGCCACATCGGGTCACAGGGCAGGTTCGAGGTGACGTGCGCCTTCACCGTAGAGTCGCCGGTCACATTGACCCCGCGCGAGATGGACGTGATCCGATTGCTCGTTGAGGGGCTGAGCAACAAGGAGATTGCGCAACGGCTCTTTGTCAGCTCGCGCACGGTGAACTACCACCTGGACAACATCTACAGCAAGCTGGGCGTCAACTCCCGCACTGAGGCCGCCATCTATGCGCTGCGCCACGGTTGGGTACAACGCCCTGGTTAAATGACGGGGATTAAATCCCGTTATTCAACCGTTACAGCGCGGCGCAATCGCCCATAGAATGGGGGTAAGGGTAGAGACAGGGCATATCTTCTCTACCATCACCCAAGACAAAGGAGGAACATGATGGAAAATCAAAATCTGGCAGACCGTGGCGCGCAGCTCCTCGGTAACGTGGTGGCGCGGCTGTACCTTGCACTGTCATCCTCAGACGGGCCGGAGGGGATGCGCGCGCGCATCCACGATACTTTGAGTGTGATTGATAAACAATGCGGGATACAACGCCCCGCACCTCAAGACCTGCACCGGTGGGCCGAACAAACGGCCAAAGGCGACGCTGATATCAAAGGGGAGATGATATGGCGCGTGCTTGAGGAAATCTCCGTCTGCGCCGAGGTGGAATTTGGCGCGCAGTATGGGGATGAACTGCGTAAGCGTATCGAGGCCCAATTCGCGGCAGCGCTGGCAGGTGAAGGGAACACTTTGTCCGCGGTAGAGCGCCAGCAAATCCTGACGACCATCCTCAACGACTGCCTCGGCTTCGGCCCCCTGGAACCAATCCTGGCAGATAGCGAGGTCATCGAGGTGCTGGTGGATGGGCCTGAGAAAATCTACGTGGAACGGCGCGGCAAGCTCGCGGACGCCCCCGATCGTTTCCGCGATGAATCCCATCTGATGAGCATAATCCATCGCATCGTCATCCGTACGGGGCGGCAGATTAACGAAAGTCACCCTATGGTTGATGCGCGCTTTCCCGATGGCTCCAGGGTCAATATCGTCATCCCGCCCATTTCTCTGATTGGCCCTGTGATGACCATCCGCAAATTCCTCAAGCAAAAGCTCACGCTCGAAGGTTTACTCCACTTCGGTGCTATTAGCGAGGACATTGCCACTTTCCTGCGCGCCTGCGTGCAGAGCCGGTTGAACATCCTGATATCGGGGGGCACAGGCAGCGGCAAGACGACGTTCCTGAACATCCTCGCTTCCATGATTCCCGACGATGAGCGTATCATCACCATCGAGAATGCCTCTGAACTTTACGACCTGGCTAAAACCAAAAAGTACGTTGTCTCCCTGGAGAGCCGTCCCCCCAATATTGAGGGCGAGGGTGAAGTTACCGTCTACGATCTGGTCGTCAACGCGCTGCGGATGCGGCCTGACCGCCTCATCGTGGGCGAGACGCGGAGCGCGGAAGCCCTCGAACTTATCCAGGCGATGAACACCGGGCACGATGGGTGTATGACCACGCTGCACGCCGTCGCGTCGCCCGACGCCCTGCAGCGTCTGGAGACGATGGTGACTCACCATCCTATCGCGCTCCCCGTCCTGGCCATCCGCAAAATGATCGCCAGCGCCATTAACGTGATTGTGCAGGTGGATCGTATGCCCGACGGCAGCCGCAAAGTCACCGCCGTGGCGGAGGTGTTGAAACTGGAGGGCAACGTGATTGTGTTGCAGGACATCTTCCAGTTCAAGCCCACCGGCCATGAGGAAGGCCGCATCGTGGGGCGCTACCTGCCGACAGGCATCATCCCGCAGTGCCTCTCGCGCTTCCAGGCGTATGGAATCGAGGTGCCGCTGAGCTTGTTTACGCCGAAGTGACAGGCCGCTGCTTTGCACTTGAACCTTCCGGGAAGCTGCGCGGCGTCTTGGACCAGAAGGCGCGACGTTTTAGCAACGGTTTTGGCTTTTTAAGGCTACTATGAGCTTCCCGGAAGGTTGCCGTAATAGACATTCGCCGGTTGATATGCTCAACCGGCGAATGTTCTTTAACTCTCACATTTTTCAGACGATGTCCACAAAATATAGCGGAGCGCGGCGTAGTTGCGCCAGCACGGCTTCCCACAGAGCCGGAACCTCGATCAGATGGACATCCGCTTGCAGGACGCGGCCACACCGGAGCGCCGGAGGCGAGAGCACGTCGGCGACGCGGTCGTAGCGTTGGTTGTAGCCGTCGAAGCCGTGCGTGCGGTAGGCTTTTTCCTCGATGTGCCCGTCGGCGTGGATGAGGCGGTAGATGAGCGGCGCGCCGAACAGGTAGGGCGGCTCGACCAGTTCTTCGATGGCGTGCATCGAGGTGTTGGGGTGGAGGCCGCAGCCGAGCATCAGCAGTTGGCCGCCGCCATCACGCAGCTTGCGGAACGGGGAGCGCGGGCCGCACGGCGTCGTATCGCGCCGGTGGTCGGCCAGCAGTTCCGCCGCGCGCGGCCCGACGGCGCACACGGAGTGCGTGGGGTGGACGCTGCGCTGCGTCCCAGGGCGCGTGCGGAACGTCTCTGGGATGACGCCGACGTTGGAGCGCGTGCGGCGCACGTCAAAGACGGGGTTGAGGGGCGTGACGTACTCGTAAGTCAGCGCGGGCATCAACAGCGTGCCCTCCGGACCAAGCGCGGTCAGCAATCCCTGAATGACCGTCTCCGCGCCACCTTCGACGCGCCCCAGCGCACTGAGGGAACTGTGGACGAGCAGCACGCCGCCGCGGCGAACGCCGAGGGCAAGCAATTCTTCAGCAATTTGTTCAACCTGGGGTATCATCATCCTTTGAGTATCTCCAAAATTTTAGGGTGAAGTGCCCGGCTTGTGCCGACCACGGCGTAAGAGCGGTCATAGTCTGCGCCGACGGCCAGCGTCAACGGGCGACCGGCCAGGTCGGTGAGCAGACCGCCAGATTCGGCAAACATCAGGCAAGCCGGGGCGATGTCCCAAATCTTCGTATTCTGGTTGATCACGGCGCCCAACCGGCCATCGAGTGTGTAGCAGAAGTCCAGCAGGCTGTTTGTCGCCCGCACGTTGCGCACGCCGTTGACCAGCCGCGCCAGCATCGTTGCCTCGCGGCGCGTCTTGGCCTCGTCCGGCGAAGCGTCCAGCCCGTAGGCGCAGAGGACGTTGCGCGGATCGGTCTCTGCCGTGAGATGAACACGCTCTCCGTCGCGCAGAACGCCATGCCCGGCCTGACAAATGTACATCGTCTTAAACCAGGGGAGGTACATCGCGCCGAGGATGGGGCGATTACCTTCCAGCAGCGCGACCAGCACACCAAACCAGGGCAGCCCTGCTGCGTAGTTCGAGGTGCCATCCAACGGGTCAATGACCCAGGTGAACTCCGAGCCGTTGTCCACAAAGCCGCTTTCTTCCGCAATCAGGTTTTGGTTGGGATAAGCGTGGCGCAAAATGTTTATGATGGCAGTCTCAGAGGCACCATCAGCCTCAGTCACAATGCTGCTGTGATCTTCTTTTCTGGCGACCCGGCGGGTTTTGCCGAAATGCTTCATAAGGACTTGACCAGCGGTCGTTATAGCTTCAAAGCAAGCTACTTCGTACATCACCTATATCTTTGTCCCCCTTTGAAATACTTTATGGAGGTTATCCCGACAACAGTACCCACTCAGCTCTCCAAGATATGACACAATTCAATACCACTTTCTAAAAACACCCTTATCTCTTCTGGTGAGATTTTTTTAGCCTCTTGATAAAAGATTAAATGTTGCCCTTCAGCTTGGGTACGTAATTTCCCATGCCACCGATAGGTTTGACCATAATGTTCGTAATACGAAAGCACTTCATTTGTAAAAACAGCATCAAGTTGGGTTTTATCTTGGATATCCACCATATATAATTTCGCAAAACCTGGGGCTGAGCGGAACTCTTCATTTTTCAGTCCATAAAGTCGTACAAAGCCCTCAAATATCTTATCCAAGTAGGTCACGGGACGTAATGAAAATGAGGGGAGTTGAAGTTGCTTTGATTCACAGAGAATCACTGTTTGTGATCTCGAATGGGTATTTCCGCCTGATGCTTCGATATACTGATAATCGAAAATTACCACCTGTATGTGTCCTACTCTACCCCGTATCACATTTTTAAGAGAACGTCCTGTCCCCTCCATAAACAGAGGAAAGTGTAGTATGTTTTTTAGGGTTTCGATGCGCTCAAAGGGAACAAAGGCTAGGTTTAACTTCCGGGCCTGATAATATAGCTTATCTTTTCTGTCGTTATCTAACCGTTCGCGGATCATAAAAAAGCAATAGGAGACAACACCAGTGAGAAAAACTAGACCAAGTAGTAAGAGGATACTTTCGGTTTTCATATTATTTTCCCATATTGATTAAATGGACACCCGAAAGATGTTAGTTATCTTCCTTGCTCATAATTATGAAATCTTGCCAGCACCGATACAACGCCCGTGGCACATGGAAACACCCCTTCCATTTGCCGCCTTTGAGCGGTAACAGCACTTCGCCGCGCCGGTTGAGATAGCCGTACCACTCGCCGTACTCCGGATCGGGAAAGTGCGTCCAGGCATAGGCGTGGACTTTCTCGTACCAGGCCCACACGTCGGCGCGACCGGTCAGGCGGTAGGCCATCGCCAGCGCGACGAGCGCCTCCAGATGCACCCACCAGAGCTTCTGGTCCCACTCCAACTGCTGCGGCGGATGGCCTTGCGCATCCAGAAAGTAGAAGATGCCGCCGTAGTCTTTGTCCCATCCGAAATCCAGGATGCGGAGAATAGTGTTGGTCGCACGGTCAATGAGAAACTGAGGACTGAGGACTGAGGACTGAGGACTACTCTGCCGCCATGCAATGTCCATAATGAACCACATCGCTTCGATGCCGTGGCCGGGGTTGAGGAGGCGGCCCTCGAAGCTGTCTACGTGGCTGCCATCGGGCGCGACGTTCTCGAAGATCAGGCCGCTCTCGGTGTCGAGGAACACGTCCATTACTTCGTGGACGCACTCGGCGGTGGTGCGCTCGACTTCACCCGGCGGGAGCAGGGTTTCCAATTCCAGCGTGAGGTTGCACAGAATCATCGGCAGGGCAAAGCCTTTGAGGGGGCGTGTCCTGGGAACAAGCTTGTTATACGGCCCTTTGGGATTGTCGCGGCGGTGCAAGATCGCGCGGTAGGTGTGCAGCGCCAGGTCGGCGGCGGACTCGTCGCCGGAGGCCAGCGCGAATTGCCCGAACGCCATCGCCGCGAAGCAATCCGAGAAGATGTTGTACGGCTGCACCAGTGGATTACCGGCGCGATCCAGCGCGAAGTACCACGCGCCGCTGGCATCCATCCCGTGCGCGCGCAAGAAGTTCGCGCCGTGACGGGCAATGTCTAGCCAGCTTTGCCGCTTTTCCACCCGGTTATAGAGCATCGAAAACGTCCACACCTGCCGCGCCTGGAGCCAGATGAACTTATCGGTGTCGAACACGCTGCCATCTCGGTTCAGGCAGGTGAAGTAGCCGCCACACTCATGGTCAAGTGAGTGGCGTTTCCAAAATGGGATGACGTCATTCAACAAAGCGGTGCGATACTGAGTCGCGTAATTCGCAAAATCTGCCATTCAGAACCTCTCAGGCCTTACATTGAATTTACAGTGTCGGTGGATATCAACGTGATTTCTTTAATGAAGTTACTCGACTTTTGCACCTTAACACAGAATACTCCCAACGCGAAAAAAGGGCGTGACAGAGTCAATCGTCGCCTGTCAGGAGCCGCACGCGAGTAGCCGCGCTCTCCACGCGGAAAGCGCGGTAATCACTGC
>DAOUGD010000140.1:0-6187 GCA_034429475.1 Anaerolineae bacterium | reverse complement strand
GGGCGCGCGCCGCGCGCCCAAAAACACCCCCCTTTTATCCCGGAGGATAACAATGGCATTGAACATAAGCACACCCTGGCACAAAGCCTCGTTTGACAAGTTCCTGAACGAACGCCTGCCGGAATTGTTGGCGGCGCGGCTGCCGCTGGCCGGCTATCAGGTGACGGAAACCGGCGCGACTACCTGCCGTGTGGTGATCGCGTTGGCCTCGGCCAATGGCGACGTCGAGATCGCCTACGACGCGCTGCCGCAGCCGGACCAGTCCGGCGTCTTTCAACTGGACGGCGTGTTGAAAGTCGTCGTGCCTATCGCCGACCACGAGCGTCTGGACTCCGCCGCGATCCGTTGTGTGGGCGAGCAGCTCTACGACTTCATCGCGGAACGCCTGGGGCAGGCACCGCCCGATCTGCCGTGGGATGCGGCCCTGGCGCGGGCGTGGCTGCCGCTGGACGCCTGGATCGCCGACTTCATGCGCGCCGTGGCGCAGCCGTTGGAGGCGACGAACTGGCTGGCGCGCCACACGCACCTGCGCAGCCTGCTGATCGCCGAGTGCGACCAGGTGATCGCGCCGGGTCAACTGGGGCGCGTCTGCCCCTTCGAGACGCCGGAAGGCCCCCACATCGGGCGGGTGCTGCGCGTGGCGGTAGGCGCGGAGATTCGGGACGGCGCGCTCGTCGTGCTGGACGACCGCCCGGCTGCCGGATTGGGCCTGTCGGCTTCGCTGATCCCCTTCCTGGAACACGACGACCCCAACCGCCTCCTGATGGGCGCAAACATGCTGCGCCAGTGGATTCCCCAGGCCGCGCCGGAGCCGGCCCTGGTGCAGACCGGCGCCGAGCCGGACGCGGCCTGGGCCGGGCGCAACCTGCTCACCGCCTACGTCTCGTGGGGCGCGGGCACGTTTGAGGACGGCCTCGTCATCAGCGAATCGTGCGCGCGCCGCTTCGACACGCCCTATCCCCTGCGCGTTGGCGACAAGCTCAGCAACCGCCACGGGACGAAGGGCGTGGTCGGCCAGATTCTGCCCGACGCTGCCATGCCCCATCTGCCGGACGGGACGCCGGTGGAACTGGTCTTCAACTTTGCCAGCCTGCACCGGCGGATGAACTTCGGGCAGGTGCGGGAAGCCGTGATGGGGCGGATCGCCTATACGGAAGGCGAACCGGCGACAGTCCCGCCCTTTGCCGCGCCGGACGAGGCTGCCTTGCGCGCGCGGCTGGCGGCGGCAGGACTCCCCGAATCCGGGATGGAGACGCTGACCCTGGGGAACGGCGGCCCGGCGCTGGAGCAACCAAGCACGGTCGGCTGGGTCTACTGGGGCCGATTGATCCACCTGGCAGCGGATAAGCTGCACGCCTACATGGACGGGCAGTGGGGGCAGGTGCAGGGTGAGATGGAGAACTACACCCTGCGGGACATCGGCGCGTTCGAGGCTGTCCGCGAAGCCCTCAACACGCGGTCGGTGCGCCGCCCGGACGCCGCAACCCTGGCCGCGCGGGTGGCTGCCGGGCCGGTGGCGCAGGCCGCGCCGCCGACCCCGTTGTTCTGCGATCTGGCCCGCCGCCTGCGCGTCGCCGGCATCGAGGCTGAGTTGGCGGGGGAGCAGGTTGCCTTGCGTTTCGCGCCATCGGATGAAACCGCCCTCAAGCTGGCGCGTCCCGTTCCGCACCCCTGGCTGCGGGAGCGGCTGTTGACGGAAATCGGACTGCCGGAATTCCCTGGCGCGGCGGACGCCGACTTGTCCACATTCTACGCCGCCGTGGTCGAAGCCAACGAGCGATTGGCGCGGATGCTGGGGGGGCGCACGCCCTCTAAACTGGTGGAGGACGCCGCCGCTACCCTCGAAGCCCGCGTGCAGGCGTTCTTTGCCGCGCTGTTGACCCCCGCGCACCTCCGGCTCTCGGAGCGGCAGACCTTCAGTGGGCGGGCGGTGCTCGCGCCTGGCGCAGGGCTGGCCCTGGATCAAGTCGGCCTGCCCGATGCGATGGCGTGGGCGCTCTTCGCGCCGCTCGTCACCCGTGAGTTGGGCGGCGACGCCGATGCCGTGGCGGCTCGCAGCGAGCGGGCCGCACAGACGCTTGATGCAATCATGGCGCGCGCGTGGGTCATCCTCAACCGCGCGCCCACCGTCGCGCCGACCGCGCTGCTGGCGTTCCACCCGGTGCGCGTGCCCGATGACGCGCTGCACCTGCATCCGCTGCTGTGCAAATGGCTTGACGCCGACTTCGACGGCGACCAGGCGGCGGTGTTCCTGCCCGTCACCGAGGCCGCGCAGCGTGAGGCCGGCGAAAAGCTCACGGCGGCGGGCCACCTCCGGCGCGATCCCGCGCTGCTGGCGTCGCTGCTGCCATGCCTGGACGCGCTCTGGGGGCTGGCGGCTCTGAGCCAACGGCCCGGCGGCCTGGACGAGCTTTCGCAACTTGCCGGGACGCCGGTGGCTGCGCCGGGCGGCTTCATTACGAAGGCCGCACTGCTGGAGGCTTTGCGGCTCACGTTGGCGCGGGAGAGTGTGGAGGCAGCGCTGTCTCGCCTGGAAAAGCTGGCGGCGCGCGGGTTCGCGGTCGCGCAGGCGTCCGGCGCTTCGCTCGCGCCCTTCGTCAAAGCCGACGCGCTCTTGCCGCCGCCCGTCTCAACAACTCCCGAAGCGTGGGAGGCCTACGTCGCCGAGGTTGCCGAGGCGCTGCACGCGCCGACCGACTGCGCGCCGGCCGGGCTAGCGCCGCAGTGTCTGATGGTGCGGGCCAGCGGGAAAGGAGCCGACCAACTGGCGTGGGTTATCGGTGGACGCGGGGTAGTCGAGGATATGTTAGGGGATCCGCTCATCGTGCAGCACGGTTACGCGGAGGGGTACTCGGCGGAGGAAATGCTCGCGTGTGTGGCCGGGGCGCGGCGTGGGTTTGCCCAGGTCGTCCGCGAGTGGGAGCAGTTGGGGCAGACCTTCCGGGAGCGAAACGTGTCGCGCAGCTTCCACGTGCTGACGCGGGCGCTGCGGGCCTCGCATCCCGGCGTCGTCTTCGCCCGCGCCGCCGCGCTGGGTGAGGTTGACCCGCTGACCGACGTGGAGAGTCGCCTGCTGGTGGGGCTGCCGGTGTAACCGACGGGCTGACTCTGTTTCACCGCAGAGATCGCAGAGGACGCTGAGACTTTATAGAAACCTCTGCGATCTCTGCGTGCTCTGCGGTAAAATTTTCGCTTGTTTGCGTTAGGCATGAGAATCACAGCGCCCACCTCTCCAGTGGGCGCTGTGACATGGTGGTAATCACGGGCGACTACGGGATTTCTGGTTCCTCTATTTCCGGTTCCTCCGACTCTTCCGTTGTGATTTATAAAACGACTTCAACCTAAAAATTTGTGAGGACAAACCAGATAGACCAGAGGCCACAACCAACAATAGCAAGTGTTATGAGCAGGCCGGCCATTTCTGCTGGTATCGTACGGCCTCTGAGTGTCGTCCGTCTTTTTTCTCTTCGAGCACCAAGAATCTCTAGCAACGTGCGAAAAGCCCTGTAGAGCAGTACTATATCAAAAGGCAAAACCATCAGGATAATCCATTTCATAGTGTACTCCTCATACCATCCACCCCATCAGCCGCCCCAGCGCCTCGCCGACGGCGTCAGGCAGGCCGTGGGCGATGCTGCATCCGAGAAGGCTGCCCGTCTTTTCGCGGATCAGGCCGAAGAAGAGGCCGCCGCACGTGGCGAACAGCGCCCAACCCCACGCGAGGGAGGTTGCGCCAAGGGCCGGGTCGTAGGTGTTGAAGGCGTGCAGCAGCCCGAACAGCAGCGACGCGATGATCAGCCCCGGCCCGCACTGGATGCCGAAAAGCGTCCACGGGCGGCCAAACGCCTGATTCAACCGCCCCTGCACGTAGCCGCGCAGGAAGATTTCCTCGCCGAATCCCGAAAAGACGAACTGCCAGACCACCGTGGAGACGATGATCAGCGTCAGACGGCGCAGCGCCAGCCCAACGAGGATCGGGAAGAGCAGCAGGACTGCCAGCACGATCAGGTTGGTGCGCGCCGCGGCCAGCGCCTTCTCCTCCGAGTGGCGGCGCAGCACCCACAGCATCACGGCGATGCCCAGCAGTTCGGCCAGGGCCACCACGGCGCCGCCGGGCAGCGTGCGGTAATCGAGCTTGACCAACGCCGCGCCGCCCAATCCCAACGCCACGGGGATGATCCGCACGAGGTATGCTTTGATCCCGATGTCCAGGTTGTTCTGCCAGCCGGCCAGCGTCACGCCGTAATCGCTCCAGCGCCGCCGGGTCAGCCATAAGGCGGCCAGCGGGACGAGCATCTGGATCAGCCCGCCGGTGTACGTCCAGCCGAGGAGCCGGAGTTCGGCGTCCATCAGGCCGGTGGCGCAGATGGCCTGCCCTAGCAGGCGCATCACGCCGTAGACGATCAGGATTTCCGCAAAAGCCCAGACTTTGTTTTTCATAGTGACTCTCATATACCGGGCAGTACAGGAAGGTATTTTTTTCGTGAGCGGGCTATACCCGCCCACGAAAAATACCCTTCAAAACTCGCTACGCCTCCGCCCGCTTGATCAGCCAACGCTCGCCTACCATGAAGAAAACCATGCCTGCCAGACAGAGCCAGCCTAACCAGTCGCCCAGGCGCGCGGCGAGGCTAGGGCCGCGGCCCAGCGGCACGTCGGCCAGCACGGTCGCCTCGCCGCCTTCAGGGTGGACGGCCAGCGCCCGCACGCGCCCGCGCGGGTCCACTATCGCCGAGTCGTAGCCGCCGTCGGCTTTGACCATGGCGGCGCCGTTCTCCAGGGCGCGGAAGACGACGTGGGTGTAATGTTTGTGGGCGATGCCCGGCCAGTCGTTGGAGGGCACGGCGATGAGCTGCGCGCCCTGCCGCGCCAGCTTGCGCGCCGTATCGGTAAAGTCGAGGTCGTAGCAGATGATGGTGCCCAGCACGCCGAATGGCGTCTCGTAAACCGGGTAGGTCCCGCGCGTGGGGCTGGTCTCGCCGCCGAAGACCACCGGGTGGTCTTTGCCGAAGACGCCCAGGAACGTCCCTTCCGGGCTGATGACAGTCGCCTCGTTGCGGAAGACATCCTTCGTCACGTCCACCACGTAGCCGATGACCAGATAGGCCCCTGTCTCCTGCGCCAGGGCCGTCAGGCCGAGCGGGTCTTGCGCTTGCGGATCGTACTGCAATCCGCCTTCCGGCCAGACGATGACCTGCGCGCCCTGCGCCGCCGCCGCGCGGGCTTGTTCGACCATGCGGGCGTGCAGTTGCGCCACGAGCGTTGCCTTGTCCTGGTTGGCGGAGATGATGGGCGAGGCCGCCGGCTGGATCGCCGCCACGCGCACGGTTGGACCATCCGGCGGCAGGAGGAGCGCCAGGCTTACGCCGATCCACACGGCCAATGTGACGCCCGCAATCGTCAACCAGCGGCGCACCGTATGCGACGTGGGGGTGGGGGCGGCGTCCGCCAGCGGCCAACGGCGATCCCACCAGCGGAGCGCGCCCAGGCCCAGCGCGTAGTTGACGAGGAGGATCAGCGCGCTCACGCCGAAAATGCCAAAAATACTCGCCGGCTGGATGAGCCACGGTTGGCTATGCAGCGTATAAGCCACGAAACCCCACGTCCCGGCGATAGGGATGAAGATGCGGATGAGTTCGATGCCCACCCAGCCGACGACGCCTTGCAGCACGAACCAGCGGAAGTCGGTGCGGGCGTGGAAGCGGCGGCTGCCGCTATCGGTCAGGAGTGAAATGCCCGCCACCATCAGCGGCAGGTAGGCCATAAAGTTGCCCGTGCCGCCGAAGACCGGCCCCAGGTAGCCCCACAGCCACAGCCCGTTGAACGCCGCCGAGGCCACCGACGACCATTTCGGCGGCATCACCCGGTATTGCGCCACCAGGTAGGGCACGAAGCTGATCCAGACCAGGAACCACAGGTTGAACGGTGGGAAGGCGAGGATCAGCCATCCCGCGCTGAGGGCGGCGAGGGCCAATCCCAAGAGTATGCGCTGCCAGGTGGAAGGTGTCTGGTTCGTCATCAAAGTTCCTCCGAAGATAACAGGATTTACGGAATGATAACTCGACTTTTGCACCTTAACACAGAATACTCCCAACGCGAAAAAAGGGCGTGACAGAGTCAATCGTCGCCTGTCAGGAGCCGCACGCGAGTAGCCGCGCTCTCCACGCGGAAAGCGCGGTAATCACTG
>DAOUGD010000139.1:0-4928 GCA_034429475.1 Anaerolineae bacterium | reverse complement strand
GTGGCGGGCAGTAGCCCGCCACCGCAAAACACCCCTCAGAAAACGGCTTTAGCCGTCAAATTCAAACCGGAATGTCACATGAAACATAATCCCAAAAAACTGCTCTGGGCCATCGCCGTGATCGCCCTGTGCCTCGCTGCCTACGGGCTGCGCGCCTGGAATTTGGGCCGCTTAGAACTCAGCTTCGACGAAGTCGCCACGGTGTACGTCGCCCGGCGGACGCCGCTGGAGGTGGTGCGCTATACGATGAGCGCCATCCGCGAGCATCCGCCGCTCTACTACGTGGGGATGTCGCTGTGGTTCCGCGTCGCCGGGCAAACCGAGTTCGCCATCCGCTACCCATCCGCGCTCATCGGCCTGCTCCTCGTCGCCTGGGGCGTGCGCCAGGGTCACAAATGGCTGGGGCTGACCGGCGGCTGGCTCAACGGTGCGCTCCTCGCCCTGCTACCGCTCAGCCTGTGGGCCGGCCGCACCGGGCGGATGTATTCTCTGGTGATGCTGGTGGCGCTGCTGACGCTCGCCGCCTGGTGGCGCTGGGTCGAGCGTCCCACCTGGCGGCAGTGGGGGATTTTTATGGCGCTCTCGCTCGCGGGCGCGCTGACCCACTACCTGCTCGCCCTCCTGTGGGCCGTGGAGGGCAGCCTGCTGCTCCTCGCGCCCCGCAAAACCCGTGACATTCGCTGGACCTGGTTAGCCACAACGGGAGCCATTGGCGGCGCGGTCATGGGGCTGGTGTGGGTGTCGCCGGGGATGCGCGCCACCCTGCTGTCAATCCTGGGCCGCTTCCCGCTGCATCAAATCCGCTGGATGCAACTGAAAAACCTGATCACCGAACTTTACCTTTATTGGCTCGACCCGGCGCGCTTCCCGCTCGTCCTGGCGGGGATGGCGCTGACGCTGCTCGGCTGGAGCTGTCTCTGGCGGAAAGACCGGGCGTCCGGCGCGCTGCTCGCGGCCTGGGGCGTGCTCCCCATCGTCATCATGAACTTCGTGCCGCTCGACCTCAACGCCCGTTACCTCATCATGGCGATCCCCGCCATCACGTTGGGATTGGCCGCCGCCATCATACTGACCCGCCCGTGGCCGCTGCAACTGGGGCTGGCGGGCCTCATCCTGGTCGGCTGCCCGCTGAACTGGGAGCAGGTCTACCATCCGCTGGAAGGGACGTTTGCCGCGCAGACCCGCTTTATCACCGCTGCGGCCTGCCCCGGCGACGCCGTGGTGATGAACGGCCCGTGGCCCAACTTACTCTTTGAATACTACCCCGCGCCCGGCGCCGTCCAACGGTACGCCATCCCCCAACAGGCGCCACCCGGCTTCGACGCCAGCGTGGACATCCCCCGCCTGGAAGCCATCGCCGCCGAGCACCCGCGCCTCTGGGTCTACTACGCCGCGATCCGCTCCGCCGACCCGCAGTACGCCGTCAGTCGGTGGCTCGCCGAACACACCTACGCCGTCCACCACTTTGAAAGTATGCTGCTCTACCTGCCCGCCGACGTCCCAATGACGCCGGTGCTGGCCGACGTTGCCTACGGCGACCCGCTCGCCTTGCGGCAGGCGGCGGTGGATCGACAGACCGTCGCTGTCGGCGAGGCGCTGCGGGTGCAGTTGACCTGGGATCGCCGCGCCCTCGTCACCGAGCCGGCCCTCATCCTGGCGCTGCGGGATGCGAGCGGCGCGATCTGGCTCAGCCAGGATTTCCGCATGGGGCCGGTGCATCAGCCGGACGATCCGGCCCTGCCGGAAACGTGGGCGGATTTGCGCGGCCTGTGGATCGCGCCGGGCGTCGCCCCCGGAGAATACCAGCTCGCGCTCCGCGTAGAAGCGCAGGGGATCGCGCATCCCACCGCCGACCGCTGGCTGCCGCTGGCGACCATCACCGTGACGCGCGCGGCAACGACGTGCGCCCCCGCTCTGGAAGCCACCGCGCCCAATGCAAGCGACGTCCACGTGACGTTTGGCCATCAAATGGCCTTGATCGGGCTGGAACCCTGGAGCGATAAAGCCATGCAGGGCTACGAAACCGGCCTGCGCCTCTGGTGGCAAACGCAGACGCCGCCGGGGAACGCGCGGCTGGCCGTGCGGCTGGTCGGCCCCCGCACCCTCGACCTGGGTGATTTCGCGCCGGGGCCGGATTTCTATCCGGCGAGCGACTGGCAAACGGGAGACATTATCCGCCAGGAGATCAATTTCACCCTGCCTGACGATTTGCCGCCCGGACGCTATCACGTCCAGGCGCAGTGGATGGCGGAAGATGGCGTCGTCCAGGAAGTGACCGGCGACCGCCAGATTCTCACGTCCGGCGAGCGATGGCGCGGCGCGCGCGTTTCCCTCCGGGGCGATTGGGCCGATGTCTACGTCCTGCAAGTAGAAGCGCGCGACCGCAACTATTCTCCACCCCTCTTCCGCCAACGGATGGACGTGCGCTTCGGCGATGTGCTGCGCCTGCGCGGCTACCGCCTCAGCCGGTCGGCGCTGCGGGCCGGGGAATCCGCCGAATTGACGATCTACTGGCAGGCGACCGAACGTCCCACGCGCATCTACGCCGCGTTCAACCACCTGCGCACGGCGGACAACCAAGTCTTGTGGGGGCAGGATTCGTGGCCGCAGGGTGGGCTGTACACCACCAACCACTGGCTCAAAGGGGAAGTCGTCGCCGAATCCTACACGCTCACCGTGCCCGCCGACACGCCGCCGGGCGAATACCCCCTGTACGTCGGCCTCTACACCCCCGACGACGGGCTGCGGCTCCCGGCGGCCCATCCCAACGGCGAGCGCTACTTGAACGACGAGGTCATCCTGCAAACGGTCACGGTGACGCCATGAAACCAATGTCCCACAGCTCACGCCAAAAAGCCAAGTCGCCCAGCGCCTTATCGCTTCGCGCCTTTGCGCCTTTGCGTGAACCAGCCTTGTATTTGTGGGGCGGGCTGCTGATCCTGCTGATCGGCGCGTTCTTGCGGCTGGCCGCCTTCGACGAAGCGCTCATTGAGGGCGACCAATCCGCCATTTTGAGCGTCGCCATCAACGTCGCCCACTTCCGCTACTTTCCGCTGGTGGGGATGAAATCGTCGGTGGGCGTGATGCAAACCGGCGTCATCCCGCTGCTGGCCGCGCTCCCCTTGATGGTCGTCCAGCGCGCTATCGCCGTCCGCTGGTTCTTCGGCGCGCTGGATTTGCTGGCGCTGGCCTGGCTCTACCGCGCCGTCGGGCGGACGTGCGGGCGGCGCGCGGCGTTCGTCACGGCGCTGCTCTACGCCACCACGCCGTGGATCGTCGAATACGTCCGCACGATCTGGTACCAAACGCTCATCCCCACGTTTGCGACCGTCGCCTTCGCCGCCTTCCTGAGCCTCCTCGCGGGCCGCCAACCGCGCGCGCCCGGGCTGCTGCCCCTCGCCCTCGTCAGCACGACGTTGATGGGGATGGCGCACCTGGCGACGCTGCCCTGGGCCGGGCTGTTGTTCGTCCTGGGGCTGATCCTGGCCTGGAAGCACAAATTGTGGCGCGGCCTGGGGATTGGGGTGGGCCTGAGCGCGTTGATCGCGCTGCCGTACTTGATTTATCTGTTCCGCTCCGGCTTCGGCGACGCGCTCGCCATGCTGCAAACCGGCGGCGGCAACCAGATCTGGAACACGTCGGCCTTCCGCCTGGCCCGCGAATTGTTCAGCGGCGCGCACCCCTTCGCCAACGCCCACGGCTCCCTCTGGGACGACTCGGTCATCCGCTGGAAATCCGCCGACGCCCTGGTGACGGGCCTGTTTCTGGTGGCCGTCGCGTGGCTGGGCGCACGCAGCATCTCCCGGCGCGCCTATCGCCCCACGCTGCTCTTCGCCCTGGCGTGGCTCATCCTGATTCCGGCGCTGTTCCTGCGCTCCGACGCCCACCTGCAAAACTTCTACCTGCTCAACAGTTTCCCCGCGCCGTTTGTCGTGCTGGGGCTGTGGATTGAGGACTGTTTCACTGTTGCTCGCGGCAGCCGTTGGCGCAGTATGGCAAAAGCGATGGGGCTGCTGGCTACTGGTTGCCTGCTCCTGATCGCCGCCTGGTGGACGAGCCTGTGGGCCGTGCGGATTCGGCTGGAAGCGCAGGGACTTCTCGAAAGGCCCACACGCGCCTGGCTGATGGACAAAACTGGCGACGTCATCGGGCAATATCTGGCGGAACAGCCAAACCGGCAGGTCATCCTCCTCCACGCTTTCACCGGCGACGTCTCGGCTTTCGACTGGCTCCGCGCCTACGTCAACAGCGACGCCGTGCGCATCGCGCCGGCGGGCAGCGGCTTCATCATCCCGGCAGGCGAAACCTGCTACATGCTCGGCCCTGGCGTCAGCGCCGACGCCCTCGCGCCCGTCGTCGCCTACGTGACCCCGCGTTCCGACATGAACATCCCGGCAAATCCGCCCTGGGATTTCTACTGCACGCCGCCCCGCGAGCCGCTGACTGCGCCGCTCGCAACGTGGGCCAACGGCCTGGAGCTTCTCGAAACCACCGTGGAAGGGGAGTTCGCGGCGGGGGGAACCCTGCGCATCACCCACCGCTGGCACTATCGCGCCATAGCCCCCCACGAATACCACCTTCTCAACCACCTCTTCCTCGGCGACGACTTCGTGGCGCAGATAGACGGCGCGGGCGTCCCCACCCCCTACTGGCGCGACGACGACGTGCTAATCACCACCTTCGCCCAGCCCCTGCCCCCCACCCTGGACGCGGGCGACTACCGCCTCGTCACCGGCGCGTACACCTGGCCCGAAATCGAGCGCGTCTTCCTGACCGACGACCAACCCGCCTACACGGTCAGCCAATGGACGGTGAAGAGCGAATGAGCGAGAAAGCGAAAAAGCGAGAAAGCGAGAAAGCGAAAAAGCGGATCAGCGGATCAGCGGATCAGCACAACCCACAACCCACAACCCACAACCCACAACCCC
>DAOUGD010000138.1:0-9130 GCA_034429475.1 Anaerolineae bacterium | reverse complement strand
ACCACCCCCTCTCCCCCTCTCCCCCTCTCCCTCTCTCCCCCTCCTCCTCCTCCTCGCCTTCTTCGCCCTCGGCATGACGCAGGTGCGCCACGCTTCCATCACCTTTGACGAAGGGCCGCACCTGGCGATTGGGTACGCCACACTGCGCACCGGCGACTTCCGCTTGCAGCCCGTCCACATCCACCCGCCGCTGGCGAACGTGCTCGCCGCCGCGCCGCTGCTCCTGCAAGCCGATCTGCCCGACCCGCGCACGATAGACGGCTGGGAAATCGCCAGCCTCTCCGCCATCACCGACGCCGTCGTGTGGCAATACCCCCACCCGGCGCGCCTCGCCACCGCCGGTCGCGTCCCAATGTTGCTGCTCGGTGTCCTGCTCGGCGCGCTCATCTGCCGCTGGGCCAAAGACCTCGGCGGACGCAAGGCCGGCCTGCTCGCCCTGGCCCTCTACGCCTTCGATCCCAACTGCATCGCTCACAGCGCGTTGATCACGACGGATGTAGCGGCAGTGTTGTTCATCGTGGCGACGTTGTACTTAGTCCAAAGTCCAAAGTCCAAAGTCCAAAGTCAGGGTGCAATGACACGGCGCTGGTTTTTCACGGGTGTTTTGTTGGGATTGGCGCAGCTCGCCAAAGTCTCCACCCTGATGCTCATCCCCGTCGTCGGCCTGATTATTCTGGTAGACGCCCTGTACAAGAGGCAAGACGCAAGATGCAAGATGCAAGAACCTGCAACCCACAACCCACAACCCGCAACCCACAACTCAGCGCTGACTATCTTGCATCATGCCTCCTGCATCTTTCTTCCCGCCGCCCTCATCGTCTGGGCCGGATACGGCTTTCAAATCATCCAAGTCCCCGGCTTCCCGTTTCCCCTCCCAGCCGGGACGCACATCCGCATCTTCCAATCGCTCTACGGCCACTACGACGTAGGCCATCCCACCTTCGCCCTGGGCCAGGTCAGCGACCACGGCTGGCGCTGGTACTTCCCCCTCGCCTTCATCCTCAAAACCCCATTGCCAACGTTCATCCTCACTCTTTGGGCAGCTTTACGTTTTACGCTTCACGTTTCACGTTTCGCGTCAAACGTCAAACGTCAAACGTCAAGCGTCAAACATCTTGCATCCTGCATCCTGCATCCTGCTTCTTTATCCTTCTGGCTTTTTCCATGTCTTTACATCGTCTCCAGCCTCTTCAGCACCGTCAACATCGGCTACCGCCACCTCCTGCCGATTCTGCCGTTTCTGTTCATTGGGATTGGGCAAATAGCAAATGACGAATTACGAATTACGAATGACGAATTACGAATTGCGAATTACGTTTCACGTTTTACGTTTTACGCTTTAATCGTTTGGCTCGCCCCCGGCACGCTACTGACGCTGCCTTATCCGTTGACTTTCTTCAACGAATTGGTCGGCGGCGCGCAGAACGGCTATCGTTATCTGGTGGACTCGAATCTCGACTGGGGACAAAACTTGTGGGATTTGAAACGGTGGATGGCGGACAACGGCGAATTGCGCGTCTTCTACGCGCATTACAGCCCGGCGCGGCCTCAAACCTACGGCATTGACGCCGACTTCCTGCCGCCCGATCCGCGCGCCGTGGAGTTCGCCCCGTGGAACCCCGCGCCCGGCCTCTACGCCATCGGCGCGACGGTGCTGCAAGGGCCGTATGCGCCCGACCTCAACACCTACGCCTGGTTCCGCGCCCGCGAGCCGGACGCCCGCCTGGGCCACGCGCTCTTCGTCTACCGCGTCCCCGCCCGCCCCGCGCCCGAATGGGTCGCGCTGTGCAGCAATGCCGGCGTCGGCGCGGACGTGCTCCCGACCAACCTCGGCTTCACGCCGCCGCGCATTCTCTGGCTTGACTGCACGCAGGCACAGGTCTACCCCACTGATACGCCCGGCGTCGCCATCGCCCGCGCCGATACCACATTCTTCGCCGGAACCCGCGAGGCCACGCTGCGCGACGCCGCCGGACACGCCACCGTCGCCGTCACTCGCATTGAGACGCCGCCCGCGCCCCAAGACGCCGCCGAAACGGCCTTCGACGGCCCGCTGGACTTCGTCGGCTACACCCAACGCGGCAACCAGCTCTGGACGTACTGGCGCGTCCGCGAGATTCCGTCCCGTCCCCTCTCGCTGATGGCGCACCGCCTCGCGCCCGACGGGACAACCATCGTGGGCGACGGCCTCAGCTTCCCCATCGAACAATGGCGTCCCGGCGATCTCATCGTGCAGCGCCACGACCTCGACCTCCCCACCGGCGGCGCAGCCACCGTCGAAATCGGCGGCTACTGGCTGGACACGATGGAACGCTGGCGTACACTTGAAGGGGCGGACGCCGTTCAATTGACAATTGAAAAATCAGTAATGAGTAATGAGTAAGAAGTAATGAGTGCAATCCGTCGTCACACATTACCCATTACTCATTTCCCATTTCCCAAGAGGTAAAAATGCACAAGCTATTTGAAAAACTCCTGCCCCCCACCGATGACACCCTGCTGCGCGGGCGCGCCATGCTCATTGTGGCGACATGTTTCAGCGTCAGTGCGGCCTATGCGGCCCTCATCGTCTTCTGGTTCCTCACCGGCGACCTGGATTGGGAGAGCACTATCCTGTGGGCGATCCTCACGGTCATTCTCGGCGGCTTCGTCGCCCTGGCGCGGCGCGGGCGCGTGACGCTGGCGGCGGGTATCATCGTCGGCCTGCTCACCCTCCTCACCGTGGCGGACGTGAGCTCCTACGGTGTCGGCGAGCCAGGCGCGGCCGGATTCACGCTGCCCATCCTGTTTGCCGCGTGTACACTCGGCTTCTGGCCGGCGCTGGGCGTCGCCCTTGTCGGCAGCGCCGCCGTCTGGCTGACCGCCGCCGCCGAAATTGGCAACTGGTGGAATTGGTTGCCCGCACCGGTGGAATCGCATCTGACGTTCAACGCGCCGATGTATACCGTTGTCTTTGTCCTCGTGGCCCTTATTTCTGCCCTGTGGAACCGCTATCTGGAGCAACAAATCCGTAGAAGGTAAACAAACCCCGTCTACCGTCTACCGTCTACCCAACAAGGAGAAAGTAATGACACACCTCTACCCCATCACCCGTTACCTTAACGTGACCAAAGCCTACGGCCCCACCTTCTCCGCCGACGGCCAACGGCTGGCTTTTCTGTGCGACCTCACCGGCGTGCCGCAGGTGTGGGAAATCCCCGCCGCGTCGGGCGGGCCGCACTGGCCAGAACAGCGCACCTTCGAGGCCGACCGCGTCAGCCTGGCGCAGTACGCTCCGCGCGGCGACGCCCTGCTCTACGCGCGCGACGCCGGCGGCAATGAGAAGGCGCAGTTCTTCCTGCTCGCGGCGGACAACGTGGAGACGCCGCTCACGGCCGGATACGAAGCCGCGATGCACACCTTCGGCGCGTGGAGCGCGGATGGACGCCGCTTCCTCTTCGCCGCCAACCGCCGCCATCCTGCCCGCTTCGACCTGTATGTGCAGCCGTTGGATGGCCCCGCCACCCTGATATGGCAGAACGATGTCGCCGGATACCTCCTCAACGCCGAGTTTTCGCCCGACGAGCAGCGCGTTATCGTCACGCGGATGCACAGCAGCTTCGATCACGCCCTCTTCGAGAGCGACCTGACCACCGGCGCGGCCCATCAACTCCTGGCCGACCACTCTGGCGTGCGCTACGATGATGTCGCCTACACCGCCGACAGGCGCGGCCTGCTCATCATCACCGATCTGGACTCCGACTTTCTCTATCTCGCCTGCCTCGACATTGCCACCGAAACGCTCACCCGCCTCGTCGCCCCGCCCTGGGATTGCGGCGATCTGGCCCTTGCGCCCGACCGCCAGACGCTTGCCTACACCGTCAACGCGGACGGCGCGAGCGAGCTGCACGTCTACGATCTGCGCACCGGCGCCGACCGCGTCGCCAACCTCGGCCCGACGCCCGGTGTCGTGCTCGGCCACCCGCGCTTCGCCCCAGACGGCGCGCGCCTCGCCTTCGCCTTCACCAGCGCCGTTCGCACCCTCGATGTCTACGTCTGGGACCTCGCTGCCGATATCGTCGCCCCCGTCACCCGCGCCTCCCACGGCGGCCTCCCCACCGACACCTTCCGCGTCCCCACCCTCATCCACTACCCCACCTTCGACCAGGACGCGGCCGGCGCGCAGCGTATGATTCCCGCGTGGTACTACTCCCCGGAGAATTACGAATTACGAATTACGAATTACGAATCAGCGAGTGAGCGAGAAAGCGAAAAAGCGGATCGGCGGATCAGCGGATCGGCGGATCCGCACAACCCACAACCCACAACCCACAACCCAGCACCCAGCACCCAGCACCTTTTCCAAAATCCAAAATCCAAAATCCAAAATCCCGTGATCGTCATGGTTCACGGCGGCCCCGAAGGCCAGTCCCGTCCCGACTTCAGCTTCCTGACCCAATACTTCCTGCATCACGGCTTCGCCGTCCTCGTGCCCAACGTGCGCGGCTCCACCGGCTACGGCAAAGCGTACAGTCACCTGGACGACGTGGAAAAACGTCTGGATTCCGTGGCCGACCTCGCCCACGCCGTGGACTGGCTCCGCGCGCAGCCCGACGTAGACGCCAATCGCATCATCGTCTACGGCGGGAGCTACGGCGGCTTCATGGTGCTCTCGGCGATGACCGAGTATCCCGATCTCTGGGCTGCCGGGGTGGACATCGTCGGCGTGAGCAATTTCGTCACCTTCCTGGAAAACACCAGCGACTACCGCCGCGCCCACCGCGAGGCCGAGTACGGCAGCCTGGCCCGCGACCGCGACTTCCTGGCGCGCATCTCCCCGGCGACCCACCTCGACCGGCTCGCCGCGCCCCTCATCGTCATCCACGGCGCCAACGACCCGCGCGTGCCCCTCAGCGAAGCCGAACAAGTCGTCGCCGCCCTCAAAGCGCGCAACATCCCCGTTGAATTGATCGTATTCCCCGATGAAGGCCACGGCATCGTCAAGCGCCAGAACAAACTGGTCGCTTACCCGGCTATCGTGGCCTTCCTGGAAAAAACCATCAAAGGGGAATAGCGAATAATGAATAGCGAATTACGAATAGCGAATAGCGAATCGGTGGATCAGCGGATCAGCGGATCAGCGAGAAAGCGAGTGAGCGAATCAGCGAATCAACGGATCAGCGGATCAGCGGATCAACGAATCAGCGAACCCCACAACCCACAACCCACAACCCACAACCCAGCACTCAGTCCTCAGCACTCAGCACCCAGCACCTCTCCCTTCTTTTTCCCCGGCAACGAAATCGGGGTGGTGCTGATTCACGGCTTCATGACCTCGCCCAATGAGATGCGGCTCCTGGGTGAATCGCTGGCCGCCGCCGGGATGACGGTCTCCGGCATCCGCTTGCGCGGTCACGGGACGCAGCCGGAGGATTTGCACGGCATCCGTTGGCAGGACTGGATCGAAGATGCGCGCGCCGCCCTTGCCGACCTGCGCAGCCGGTGTACGCGCGTCTACCTGGCGGGATTGTCGCTCGGCAGCGTCGTCGCGCTCTACACCGCCGCCGGCGAAACGGTGGATGGCGTCGTCGCTTGCTCCACGCCCGACTATGCTTTGATGCACAGCCGGGGACTACACCTCATGCCCTTCATCAACCGGCGCGTGAGCCTTATGCCCAAAATCGGCTCAGACGTGCGCGACCCCGTCGCCCGCCGCGCCCACTTCACCTACGACCATATCCCCCTGGACGCCGCCGAACAGCTCTACCTGCTCGCCCGGGTCCTCGACATGGCCCTGCCCCACGTCACCGCGCCCGTCCTGCTGCTCCACGCCCGCCGCGACCGCCTGGTGACGCGCGCCGCCGTCGAGCGCGTCGCCGCCAACCTCGGCGGCCCGTCCACCATCCTCTCCATCGAACGCGGCGGCCACACGATGGTGCTGGACTACGACCGCGAGCGCGTGTTTGAGATCACGCGGGAGTGGATTATGGGGAATGGGAATTCGGGACTGGGGAATGGGAAAGCGGAAATCAATAATGAGAAATGAGTAATCACTCAGCACTCAGCACTCAGCACTCAGCACTCAGCGCCCCCCCCACACCCCCCAACCCACAACTCACAACCCTCTTGCTCGCTTTCCTCGCCCTCGCCCTCGCGTGGAACGTCATCATCCCGCCCTACGAGAACCTGGACGAAATCGAACACGCCGAAGTCGTGCGGCATATTGCCGTCACCGGGCGCTTGCCGGTGCATGGGGAAGCGGAAATCGCCGGCTACCGTGTCGGGCAGGAAGCCTCGCAGCCGCCGCTTTATCACATTCTGGCGGCGGGCTGGACGCGACTCTGGCGGCTGCCCCTCGATCCGCCTCTGACCTCGCCCATCCCTGGCAACGTGGTGACGTGCGGGCCAGGGGACACGCTCTACAACCACGCCACCCGGACACGCGATCCCTACGACGATTTCCCCTGGGCCGGGGCGACGCGCACGCTGCACGCGCTGCGGTTTTTCTCTACGCTGCTCCAAACCCTCACCGTGGCGGGCGTGTGGACGCTGGCGCGACGGTTTTTTGCATATCGCGGGGGGGGCAGGGAGGGCGGGGGGACCCCGCCCCTACGAACCATGCCGTTGTTGGCGACGGCGCTGGTGGCTTTCAACCCGCAATTCCTGCTCGTCGCCTCCGGTGTCAACAACGACAACGCCGTGACACCCCTGGCGACCTGGGGCCTCGTGCTCGCGTTTGATCTCTGGGACAAAGGCCCGTCGTTCCGCCGCGTGGCCCTGCTCGGCGTGGTGAGCGGGCTGGCGGGACTGAGCAAGCTCAGCGGCCTGGCCCTCTTCGGACTTGGCGGCCTCGCGCTGCTCATCCGCGTCGTGGAACGCCGTCATCCTGACGGCACGTTTGTGGAGCGCAAGCCCTCCTTCCGCGCCCTGGTGGGTTGGAGCGCGCTGCTCGTCGCCATCGCGGGCGTGCTCGTTGCGCCGTGGCTGCTGCGCAACCTGCGCCTCTACGGCGACCCCACCGCCCTCGCCCCGATGCTCGACAAAGTCGGCCTCCGCGACTACCCGATGGACTGGAACGAGGTCAAGTTGACCGCGCTTTCGTATTGGGGACAACTGCCCTGCGCCTTCTACCCGCGCGCACTGTACTGGCCCTACTGGCTGATCATGGCCCTCGGACTCATCGGCGTCCTCGTGACCTGGAGGCGCTTCACATACCCGCAGAAAATCGCCCTGACCCTCTGCGCCGTTTGGTTCGGCGTTATCACCCTGGCCTGGGTGCGCTGGAACACCATCACCCCTGCCACCGGCGGGCGGCTGCTGTTCCCTGCGATAGCGGCCTTCGCTTTCATCCTTGCTGCCGGAATCACGAATTGCGAATTACGAATTACGAATTACGTATCAAATCCTACAAATCGTGAAGCGCTCATTGTCAAATACCTTTTGTATTTTACGTCCCGCACTTCGTACTTCACTGTCATTATCCTTTTGTGGTCGCTGTTGATGCTGCGTTTAGGGCCTGTGGAAATGTTCACCCCACCCGCGCGCCTGCCTGCCGATACGGTTGTTCCCAATGCAACGGACATCACGTTTGGCGAAAGCCTGGTGCTGCGCGGCTACGAAGTCACCGCCGAAGAAGGCAAGCTCATCACCTGCTGGCTGGCGGGGCGCAGTCCTTGCATGCCGGTGCTCGATGTCACCTTCTACTGGCAGGCCACCGCGCCCATCCTGGCGGATGAGGTGATGGCGCTGCAACTCGTCTCCCTCGCGCCCGGCGACACCACCCTGCGCTTCAACTACAACCACTGGATTGGACGCGGCAACCTGCCCACATCGGCCATGCCCGTCGGGACGCTCCTGCGCGACCATTACCGCCTGCCGCTTCCCGCAACCGACTTGCCCCGGCAGGCCTGGACGCTGCAACTTGCCTTCACCGCGCCCGGAACGGGCGAGCGGCTCCCCGTCGCCGTGGATGGCGTCCCTGCCGGCGACGCCGCCCAACTCACGCGGCTGCGCATCCCCGACCCACAACCCATACTCTCCACCGGTCATACTCAGGCTACTTTTGGCGATGGTGCGGTCACGCTTGAGGAGGTGTACCTCAGCGATCACCGCGTCCAACTCTATTGGGATAGCGACAAAAACCTGCCCGACGACTATACCATCTTTGTCCACGCCTACGCCGCCGATGGAACGCTGTTGGGCACCGGCGACGGCCCGCCGATGGGCGGGCGCTTCCCCACCAGTCTGTGGCAGCCCGGCGATTTCATCGAGGATAACCACGTCCTGATCCTGCCGGAAGGCGTCACCCCGGCCCGCATCGCCGTCGGACTCTACCACCCCATTACTGGCGAACGACTGCCCGCATCACCCATCCGTGCCCGCGTCGAAAACAACGCCGCCATCATCTGGGAGCGATGATCCCATGAAATCTCCTCTTCGCGCCTTTGCGCCTTTGCGTGAAACCCAAACCACCCGCCGCATCCTCGCCCTCGCGCTGCTGCTCCTCGCCGCCGCCCTACGCTTCTACGACCTGGGCGCGCAGAGCCTCTGGTACGACGAAGCCTACACCTGGTGGGTCGCCACGCAGGTGACGGTGCAGGAATCGCTGGCCTCCAGCGTCGCCGAAATCATTCCGCCGGGGTCTTATTTCCTCTGGCGCGGCTGGGCGGCGCTCACCGGAGAAACGGAATTTGCGCTGCGCGCCGCGTCCGCGCTGCTCGGCGTGATTGGCGTGGCGGCGGCGGGACGTGTGGCGTGGCGGCTTACGTGGGGCGGAGAAGGGCGCGGGGACCGCGCCCCTACGGTGGCGTTGACCCTGTTCGCCATCGCGCCGCCGCTCCTCTGGGCTTCCCGTGAGGTGCGGATGTATGGCCCACTGCTCACGTTCACGCTGCTGGCCGACATGGCCTTGCTCGAAGCCCTCTTCGGCCCGCCACTTGCCCGCCGCCGTTGGGCTTGGTTTTGGGGACTCAGCACCCTCCTTTCCCTCTACGCCTACGTCCTCGCCGGATTCTGGTTGATCGGGCAGGCGATGTTTGTGGGAATTGTGGTTCTCCAAGAAGCACGAAGCAAGAAGCAAGAAGCAAGAAACAGCGGAGCAGCGAATCAGCGAATCAGCGAGTCGGCAGATCACCCCCTCCCCCCCTCTCCC
>DAOUGD010000137.1:0-25613 GCA_034429475.1 Anaerolineae bacterium | reverse complement strand
CCGACTGAAGCCGGGGTATACACGTACACACCGGGCTTCAGCCGGTAAAAAGTCGGAATATCCATTACCGAAATCATCGGCTGCTAGGCAAAGTGCGTTAAAAACGCACTCAATCCAGCATCGCGCGGCTGATTTTCAACCCGCTTTAACGGATTTTCCGTATCAGCCTGCGAATGAATTCGCAGGGGGGTATGGCGGCGAAGACTTTATGACACTAACCGAATTGCGAATTGCGAATGATGAATTGCGAATTGCGAATGACGTTTGACGTTTGGAGATCACGATGGGCCTATTGCGAGTCCTCTACATTGGGTTTGGCGTGTTGATGATTGGACTGGCGCTGCCGCTGCGGGCGGAGAAGGTCAGGCCGAATATCTGGTATGGGTTTCGCGTCCGCGCCACGCTGGAAAATCCCGACCTGTGGTACGCGGTCAACAAACACGCGGCGCTGCGGCTGCTGTGGACAGGCATTGCGATGATTGTGTCGGCCCTGGCGTTCTCGTTTATCCCCACCCTCACGGTGGACACTTACGCGCTGCTGTGCCTGTCCGTGTTCGTCGTCGTGTTCGGCGTGGGGGTAGCGCAGAGTGTGTGGTACATGCGCCATTGGCAGGACGCTTCCGATGAACGATAGACCCACGCGCCAACTCTACGAGCAGCGGGGCAAAACGTCGCGCTTCATCCACGCCACTGTTGAACCCAACGGCGATCTGGTCCTCTCCGGGCAGGACCTCGGCGATGGGCCGCAGCAGTTTTGGGGCGACGACGAGTACGAGTTCTGGGTGACGGTCTCCGCCGAGCACAAAGACGCCGTGCTGCTGGCGCTGCTTGAAGCGCGCTTCGGCGGCGACCCAGCGGCGGTGGATACGTTCCGCGCCTTTCTGACTGAATATGGAATTCCGGGGAAATTTGAGACATGGACATAATCCCAGCAGAACATCACCTGACCGGCAACTGTCTGGCCGAAATCTTCGGCTATCCGCTCCGCAATACGACGGAAGAAGCGTGCGCCGCCCGCCGACAGTATGCGTGCCCCTTTACGGGCAAGACCTGTAGCAAGCAGAGCCAACGGCTGACCTACCCGTTCGGCGTCTGCTCGGTGGAACGACATGGCGTCGTCGGCGCGGTGTGTCCTCAGCGCTTTGAGGAACCCAACCCGGAAACCGGCAATCCGCGCGTCCTGGAGGACATCGCGCAGCACTATTTTGGCGATCCCGAAGGCGTGCTGGCCTTCCCCAACATGAGAGTCCCCGGCCTGGGCAGCATTGACTACGTGCTGGTCCGCCACAAACCGCTCAAAGCTGAGGTGGAGGATTTTGTCGCCGTGGATTTTCAGGCGGATGCCATCGGCGGCACGGACGTGGTCATTCAGAAACTTGAGGAGTTTATGGCCGGTCAGGACATCCTGACGCCCACCTACCATTTTGGGATGAATACGGACGACGCGCTCAGACGCGCCATGACGCAGCTTTTCAACAAAGGGATCCTCTACGAGAGGTGGGGGATGCGCGGCTACTGGGTCATCCAGGAGTACGTTTTCACCACTCTGATGCGGCGCTACGGGTTCAAACCGGCGGGGTATGCCGTAGACCACGCCGCGCGGTTCGCTCTCTATGACCTGACGCCGCAAGACGACCGCCTCACCCTGCACCTCGTCCGGTTTGTTTCCACCTCGGTGGACGAAGTGTATCAGGCCATGCAGCAAAACCTCGATCTGCCGGATAAGGATGCGTTCATCAGCACGCTGAACGCCAAACTCAAGTCGAAGTTGAGTGTGAAGTTCAAGTAAATCAAGGAAATTTTATCTGTAATGACCACCCGCAACTATACAGCTAACGATCTACCGCTACTGGCAGAATTTTTCTCCCGGTATCAGGCGGCTTTCCCCGACGCCAAACTCGCCCCACCAGAGCTTTACACCTATCATCCGGGCGCGAAAAACGGGGCGAATGTTTTTTGCGCGATAGACGCCGCCGGAACGATGCGGGGCTTTGCGCCAGTGTTCCCCGCGCCCTGCGACGCTGCCACGCCCCTCACCGAGCCGCACCACCTCTGGACAGTCATCCTCGCCGACCCCGACCTGGAGGCGGACGCCGCCGCCCAAATCCGCGCGGCGCTGCTGGAGCGCGTGGTCGCCCGCACGCGGATACTGACGGACGGCTTCCCACCCGGTCACGCCGTGCGGCTCGCCTCCGATTTGATGGCATCGCAGCAACCGGAGATTGACTTCTTGCTCGGTCAGGGCTTTGAGCTTTACGAAACAGTGCATATCATGCGCCGCGACTTGACCGAACCGCTGCTCGATTTGCCGCAGCCCGTCGGCGTCACCGTGCGCCGCTGGCGGATGGAGACAGAGGCGGAACAGGATGCCTACCTGGCCGCCTACAATCGTTGTTTGCCCGCGAACGCCAAGGATCGCGCGGCCTTGCAATTCCACATGCAATCGCCGGTGTGGGCAAAGGGGACAGCGATTGCCGCCTTTGATGCGGCGGGGAACCTGGTCGCCAGCATCCTCGCATCCCCCCACGCAGAGGGCGGCTTCGGGATGACTGACGATGTCTTCGTCCTGCCGGAATGGCGCGGGCGCGGGCTGGCAAAGTACCTGGTCAATGTGGGGTTGGCTTACCTGCGCGAGATCGGTCTGTCGCAGGCCATCCTCGAAGTCCGCGCCGCCAACGCGCCGGCCGTCCACGTTTACCAGACGACCGGACATCAAATCATCAATAAAGAAGTGTTGCTGGGGAAATGGCTGTAAAGAGGCATCAATGGAAAAAACTAAGAAAAGCTACGTCATCTTTCCGGTGTGGGTGGCGCTGAATTACGTGCTGTTACGCACGGCGCCCAATATCGCTCAGATTCAGGCCATTCAGATCATACGCCCGCTGATAGTGGTGGGAGTCGTCGCTGCCCTGCTCACTGCCTTGCTCAATCTATGGCTCAAAGAGGCGCATCGTGCGGGGGCGCTGGCTGCCGGCTGTCTCTACTTTTTCCTTTACTATGGTTCCATCCACGACTTTTTGGGGAGATTCTCCTGGCTAAAGTCGGATTGGACGCGGGGCGTAGTGATTTTGACTTTGTGGGCGCTGGCCGCCATCCTGGTAAGTGAACCGTGGGTGTGGCGAAAGCTCAAGCAACCGGCGGTGGTTGTCAATTTTCTGAACATCCTGCTCCTGGCCCTGATGCTGGTGCCGGCCTACTACATCGTAAACTTTCTGCTGGCCTCTTCCGGCACACTGGGGAACGTCAAGGAACGACAGACCGCGCTTCCCGCAATCTCTCTTGATGCAGAGACAGAGCGTCCCGACATCTATTACATCATCCTGGATGGCTATGTGCGGGCGGATGTGCTGAAAGAAGTGTTTGACTCCGATAATACCGATGCCATCGCCTTCTTACAAGACCGGGGATTTTACGTGGCAGAGGCGGCCCAGAGCAACTACATCCAAACGCTACTGTCGCTGTCTTCGTCGTTGAACCTGGACTACATCAACGAGTGGGTGACGCCCCTGCAAAACTCGGCCAACCGTTGGCCCATGAATGCTCTGATTCAAAATAATCGGCTACAGGCCATCCTGAAATCACTTGGCTACACCACTGTCTCTGTATCCTCACTGTTTCAGACAGATATGACTCGCGCCGACCATCGCTTCACCCATTACAGTCACGGTGTATTGAACGAATTTGAAAGCTTCTTGCTCTCCCGCACGGCGGCCCAATGGGTAGTAAAAGCCCTGGACATTGAGGCGCCGTGGCCCGGCTATGCAGCCCATCGCGCCGGCATTCTGTACGCCTTTGAGCAGCTCTCCGAAATACCGGATACTATCCCCGGCCCCAAGTTCGTATTCGCGCACGTACTGGGGCCGCATCCGCCGTTTGTCCTGGATCGTGAGGGCAACCCGGTAGAACCAGACTATGCGTACTTCATCGGGGATGGCAGCGGCTACCCTGGCACTTTTGAGGAATATCGCCAGCGGTACCCAGACGAACTGGCCTATATCAACACCTTGCTGGAAAAACTGGTGGATGATCTGTTAACTCGCTCCGCAACGCCGCCGATCATTGTCGTGCAAGCCGATCACGGATCGGGACTGCTGCTGGACTTCAATGCGCCGGAGAATTCCTGCATGCGCGAGCGCTTCGCGATTCTCAACGCTTACTACTTGCCCGGCGAGAATGCCTCGGAGCTGTACGAATCCATCA
Organism: Anaerolineae bacterium; assembly: GCA_034429475.1. GTDB lineage: Bacteria > Chloroflexota > Anaerolineae > B4-G1 > SLSP01 > JAKQHY01. Next base: position 21,413 of record DAOUGD010000137.1, on the reverse strand, counting down.
CACCCGTCAATTCCTTCCGCCTGATTCTGGATGCCTACTTCAACACCAATCTAGGTTTTCTGGAAGATAGAAACTATTTTTCCACCTGGGAGCGCCCCTACACTTTTATTGACGTGACCGAGCAAACGGGAACACCGTGCGTTGTACCCTAGTGAAGCTGAAAGAAACTCGGTGAAAGATGACAAATGTCAGGCGATTGCTTGTACATTTTTCACCTTACGGTATAATGCCTCTCATCATTGGGATGTAGTTCAATCGGTAGAATACCCGGCTGTTAACCGGATCGTTGAAGGTTCGAGTCCTTCCATCCCAGCTCACATGTATTTGAGATTGAGGGGCACGCACAGTTTGTCACTGAGGCGTGCCCCTTTGTTTTGGATTACTCGGCCGGTTTTAATGATTCTCTCCCTGTTTTTGTTCCTCGAAAAATTTTAAGAACCAGAATTAGTGTGATTATCGGCTCTAGCCAAAAGGTTTTTTTATTGTAAACCCAGGTATTTTGTATATAATTTAAGAAGTGAGCATATTTTCTCTTGGGACACAAGACTTTTGGACTAGAGTCTTTCCAGAGTATAACGCTGTATGTGAACCGAGAACACCCCATGTCCCCAATACTTGAAAGGTGGCCCCGATGTGTTTGGCAGATCGGCTAGAACTTCGGCGGATCTTGCGAGAACGGCGCACTTCTATTTTCGATGTTTTGCACCAAGCTTCTATAGACACCCACCCTGGGCCTCAGACTGAACCGGAAGTACGCAGTGAACTTGTCAATTTAGCGGAACAACTCATTGAATGCCTGCTTTCAGAGCCGTTTGATCCCCGGCAAGCGGAAGTCCTCGGCGTTTCGCTGGCGTACGTTTGTCATACCAATCTGGAAGTATTCGCCACAATTCAGGGATTGCTGGCTCTGCGGCTCATCCAGGGTTTACCTGCCGACCAGATCACTTTATTGCAACCGCGTCTGTCTACTCTCATTAGTTCCTTAGCCATTGGTTTCTACCGGCAATCCTGCGAATCATCATTAAAAGCGTCTGAGAACAGACTCAATAGCATATTGTCATCTATGGCTGACCTCGTATTTGTCTTTGACAGCGAGGAACGTTTTATTTTTCATCATTCTCCTCGGATGGATGGTCTCTATATGCCTCCAGAAGATTTTCTAGGGAAAACACATTCTGAGGTGATGCCTTCTCGAATGCAAACTCCATTCGTTGAGGCTATGGAAAAAAATAGACGCGGCGAAGTGGCTCAGTATGAGTACTGGCTTGAAATCAACGGTAAGATCAGATGGTTTTTTGGCAAAATGTCTCCGGTATTTCTGGACGGCGATTTCACAGGGTCGGTAGCGGTGGTGAGGGAAATCACTGAAATCAAGGAAATGCAATGGGGATTGCAACGAGCACGGGAAGCACTCGAACAGCAGGCAGAAAGATGCACGGCACGATTGAAGATCCTGCACGAAATGGACCAGGCGATTCTGTCAGTACGGTCGCCAAAAACCATTGCGGAAGTGGCCCTACATCATATTCGACGGTTGATACCTTGTTTTGGGGGCATTGTTTCCCTATTTGAACCTGAATCCGGTGTCATCATTGTCCTCGCTGCTGAAATCAACGATGAATGGGTAGTGCAGGAGGAAATCTGTTTACCTATGGCGGCGTTCAACGGAATCAGCGAACTCATTGAATCCCTCCAACAAGGGAGAATCCACACGTTGGAAGACACGCTTACTGTTCCTCAATTCTCACGAGCCATTCAGGTATTACGCAGGTGGCATATCCGTTCCCTTCTCAGTGTTCCGCTCATGGTTGAGAATACATCCATTGGTGCTCTCAGCCTCGGAACGGAGACCCCCGGCCCCTTCGTCTCCGAATATATAGACATTGCCAAAGAAATTGCCGAGTCACTTGCAATCGCCATCCAACAATCCTGGCTGATGGAACAGTTGAATACTAGCCGTTCGCGGCTGCGCAGGCTCACCCAGCAAATGATTTCAACTCAGGAAGAAGAACGCCGGTGTCTGGCGCGCGCCCTGCACGACGAAGCCGGTCAGGCTCTGATCGCGTTAAAGATCAGTCTCGGATTGCTCCAAGAAGACCTGCCCACTGAATTTGACTCGCTCCATCAACGTTTGCGCAACGCTATGACTTTGACAGCAAATACGATGGAACACCTTCGGTCATTAGCGCACGACCTACGGCCGCCAACCCTGGATGCAGCGGGCCTCAAGCCCGCTCTACAAGGTTTTTGTGAAGAGTTTTCCAAGTACACGCAACTAAGCATTACCTACACTGATCCGGCGATACTCCCGAAGTTGTCCGATGAGGCTAACATTTGTCTTTATCGCTTTTTGCAGGAAGCCTTGACCAATGTGGCCAAGCACGCCGGAGCAAATCAGGTTGAGGTTGCACTTTATTACGACAACGATAGGGTAAATCTGGCGGTGGCAGACGATGGTCATGGCTTTGACGAACAGGCTCGCCTATCCACCCTGGGCTGGCCGATGGGCATTGGGTTATTGGGGATGCAAGAGCGACTGGAGTCATTGGGTGGGTGGCTGAAGATAAAATCTCAACCTGGGCGGGGTGTTTGTCTGACTGCGTGTCTGCCGGTCAGCGGGAAAAGTTCGGAGGAAGGTCAGTGATTCGCGTCGTTGTAGCGGATGACCATCACCTGGTACGGCAAGGTATCTGTGCATTGCTGGATAAATCTAGCGACATTGAGGTCATCGGTGAGGCGGCCGACGGGCAGGAAGCTATCGAATTAACTCGACGGCTGCGTCCCGATGTGCTGGTAATGGACCTTTCTATGCCGCGCTTGAGCGGCGCTCAGGCTGTCGAACGCATTTGCGCTATGGACTTGTCTACACGAGTCATTATGCTCTCGATGTACTCGGATACAGCGTTGGTGCGCCAATCATTGCGAAGCGGCGCAATGGGTTACCTGCTTAAGGGTTCAGTTATGGAAGAGCTGCTGCTTGCCATCCGCGCGGCCAGCCGAGGGGAGATGTACTTGAGCCCGGCGATTTCCGGCGCTATTGTGACCGATTATCTGGCTTCTCAAAAAGAAGCGGATGCATCCGCTCTATTTGCACAGCTCACGCCGCGTGAACGCGAGGTGCTGCAACTCATCTGTGAAGGTCATACCAATACGGGTATCGCTCACATGCTGAAAATTAGCATAAAAACTGTGGAAAAACACCGCGCCAATCTGATGTCCAAGCTGGACGTACACGACGTCGCCGGTCTGGTGCGCGCGGCGATCAAGCACCAGCTCGTTTTTCTCGACAAATAGCGCAGCCCGCACACTACATACTTCCGCCCCCACTTCTGGGGGCGTTTTTTGTTGGAAGGTAGGGAAATTATGTATAGATGAAAGGCATAAATTGGGTGACAATGAAGAGTACGAAGAAAGCGAGAAGCCAATGTCCCCCACGTCGGGTAGAGAGGATAGCAGGATCCGGGTTTTACTTGTAGATAACCATGAGCCCTTTTTACGAGCCGCCGCCGACTTTCTGCAACGCCAATCCGGGATCAATGTTGTTGGCGCGGTTTGTGACTATCAACAAGCGACAACTTACGCGCGGACTTTGGAACCGCAGGTGATCCTGGTTGGCTTGGATGAAATTGGGTTGGAAATCATTACTCGCTTGCGGGAATTGCTGCCTGGTGTTGGGATTATTGCTTTGACGTTGGCGGAGGGGGAGGCGTACCGGCAAGCGGTAGTGGACGCTGGCGCGGATGAGCTTGTTAGCAAGGCAGGTTTGATCACTGAGCTACTGCCGACTATCTGGCGAGTAACGCAGACCGGCCAAACCCGGTAGAATTGGCTGACGTGATTGTGTGTCCGCCGCTGAGGTTGGGGAATCGCCATAGCTTACTATGTGTGTGGAAGAAACGCTAGCGAATTAGAAGAAAGGAGGATGTGGCTAGAAAAGCAATATTGGATCAGGTTTTCATCAGTGTTTTTGGTACACCCAACCATCAATGGCAGCCTCCCAGTTAATTAAAGTGGCCCCCGCGCTGGACCCCCCAAGACACCGCGCCCGTCACTCCCGGGTGACGCGGGAACTGGTCGCCCGATGATGCGTCTGACCACAATTAACTATAGAGCTACCTCGAACGCAAACCAGCATCAGTAGATGAAAATTTGGGTTGTAGTAACGACTTTAGTCGTCAAAAGAACCACTGAAGTGGTTACTACGCATAGATTTTTCATCTACTGAGCATACATATCTTTGTAGGCAAACTGATGAAAAAGTAATGATGGACAAGCCAAGCATTAACATTGTTTAACGTCCTCTGTTAATTATCTGAAACATCAGTAACTAAACACAGAGCAATCTATATCAGGAGGTTTCCGATGTCAGTCAAGCATTCTGTATCCAAGATGGTTGTCGTCAAATTTCATGAAAAGGTGCAGGCTCGGGTAGAGAACGAGGCGTTCAACACCACTGATGCCGAGCTATCCGCCGGACTGAAGACGGTGCTGGCCGCCTATCCTGACGCCTGTGTCGCTCCTCTCTTCACCCGCCCTGTAGCCGACCTGGCCGCCGAAGCTAATAGGATAGTCTCCGGCGTAAAGGCACCGAATCTCAACCTGTACTATCGGGTCGACGTCGCTGCCGACAATGCTGAAGCTCTCGCCGAGAAGTTACGTGATCTTCCAGGCGTGGCGATGGCTTACGTTGAACCCGAATACGATGTAGCGTCAAAGGAGCCAGACATTCTATTAGAGGGCATGGTGTTCACTACGGCGTGTCCACCTGGCCCTATACTGTGCCCACCCGCGCCGCATTTTTGTCCACCCGCGCCCGTTATTTGTCCGCCTGGGCCTATCCTGCTTACCCCTGACCTGTCGAGCCACCAAACTTACTTGGAGGCGGCGAGTGCGGGTGGTATCGACGCTCGCTTCGCCTGGACGAAGGTGGGCGGCAAGGGGGCCAACATGCGCTTCGCTGATATTGAGTTCGGCTGGAACGTCCTCCACGAAGATCTTAACACCGACGCGACCACCCCTATCTACGGCGTGAACAATAACGACGACCACGGTACGCAAGTGCTTGGTGAGATCGTCTCGGAGCACAATGACTGGGGTGTTATGGGCATTGCGCCGGACGCTCAGGTTGCTGTTCTTTGCTCTGCCGACGACAGCCCCATCGCTGACTGCATCAACCAAGCAGTGTCTGCCCTGAGCGCTGGTGACGTAATCCTCATCGAGTTGCAGACCGGCTACAGGCCAGTCGAGGTTGTCGAAGCAAACTACGACGCAATTGTGGCCGCAGTTGCCTCAGGCGTGATCGTCGTCGAAGCAGCTGGCAACGGCACCTACGATCTTGATATGTACGTTCGCCCGGCCAACCAAGGTGGTGGCGGAAATATCCTCCAGCGAGCTGTACGTGACTCGGGCGCCATTATGGTCGGCGCGGCCTGCCCGCCCAGCGGTACTTACGGCCCGCACCGCTCGCGCTGGCTGTACTCAAACTTCGGCAGCCGTTTGGATGTGCAGGGCCAGGGCCGGGAGGTTTGCACCACCGGCGGGGGCGATCTGTGGGGCGGCGGCCCGAACCGCACATACACTGGAGACTTCAAGAACACCTCCGCCGCCTCGCCACAGATCGTAAGCGCGGTATTGTGCATTCAAGGCATTCGCAAGGGTAAAGGCGATGCCGTCCTGACTCCGCTTGCCATACGCAATCTTCTAGTCAACACGGGATCACCGCAAGTGAATGGCAACTATGGCCCCGCCACCCAACACATCGGGCCGCAGCCAGACCTCCAGAGGGCCTACAACCAGCTTTACCCGGTGCTTGTCTGCCCGACCCCGATCCATTGTCCTGTGGCGCCGATCCATAAGTGCCCTCCTGCTCCCTTCATTGAGTGCAAGCCTGCTCCCATTGTCTTGAAATGCCCGCCCGCGCCGAAGTTGCTGGAGTGCCCGCCTGCGCCGAAGTTGCTGGAGTGCCCGCCTGCGCCCAAGATCTGCTCCACTGCACCGGTTATAGCGTGTGCAGCGGGCCCGGCGCAGGGTTGGGAAGACCCACGCGACTGGGAAGATCCGATCTTCGAATATCGATATATCGAGGACATTGGTCACGCCCTGGTGCTGGTGCGCAAAAGTCAGCTCCAGGTCAAAAGTCCGGCATCGGCAGCCGCAGAGGCGGCCGAATACGGCTACGACCAGGTGTATTGGAGCTACAATGTGGCGGACCTTGAAACGACGGATGAGACCTCGGCCGCAAAGGCTGAGCCTCAACCACCAGGTAAATTCAAGCCCACAGCAAAAAAGAGAAAGAATTGAGGGTTGCGATGAATAATGACGGTCGCAACGTGCCCTATTACCCGCTGAAGCTTACCGTCGCAGAGGATGGTTGGGAAGCGTATAACCCTGTCGAGAATGTCACGTATGTATTCAACACGTATGCAAAACACCTCTTAGCCCTGTGCGATGGGTATAACACGCTCCCCGAAATCGTGACGACGATCAGCACACAATATGGGCTGGACCCGGTTGCCTGCCGAGACAGCGTGACAACCATCCTTGACCCCCTCACCGAAGTGGGCATGGTGTGGTGGCGGAATCAACGCATACAACCCACGCGACACCCGCCACCACAATCCGTCTTCTGGGAACTGACCTGGCGCTGCAATCTGCGCTGTATCCACTGTGTCGTGGCTGCGGGGGAAGATAAAGAGGACGAGCCCACGACGCGTGAACTGAAGGGGATTGCCTGGCAACTTGCCCAAGCTGGCGTACAGTCAGTCACATACAGCGGCGGCGAGCCACTCTCACGCCTTGATTTTTTCGAAATTGCGGAGCATGTAGCTGAACTCGGCCTCTCCGCCCAGATGGCAACTAACGGCCTTCTGATTACTGAAGAAGTCGCTATGCGACTGCGCCGTCTCAACATCGCCACGCAGATCACGCTTAACGGCGCGACCGCCCCAAGCCACGATGCCTTCACCGGGGTGCATGGATCGTGGGATAAGTCGGTCCGGGCAATCCGGTTGCTCATCGCGGCTGGCGTGCCCGTCACTGTCGCCACCATCGCCACCAAAAGAAGCGCGCCGGAGGTGTCCGCCATCATTGATCTCGCAGCCAGGCTGGGCGTTACGGTTTTCCGGCTCATTCCGTTCGTGCCCTGTGGTCGTGGTCGGCAGCATCGCGAACTGGAGCTCGCGTCACGCGAGATGCGTCAGTTAACCGTTCTTTTGCGCGAGATACGTGCATCCGGTCGGATGAACATTCTCCCCCTTGAGTTTGAGGAGACGCTGAACGCGCCGCCCATGTATGGCTGTGCGCCCACGACTCACATCGGCTGCGACGGAGCCATTGCCTACTGTACTATCAGCACGACTGGTGATGTATTGCCATGTTCCTTCTTCAGCGGTGTTGCAGCGGATAACCTGCGCGACCGCCCCTTCCAATGGATTTGGACAAACTCGCGCTTCTTAAACTACTTTCGCTCGCTCAACGTCAGCGACCTGGAAAGCGAATGTGCCACTTGTGGCTACCTTGCCGTATGCCGTGGCGGCTGTCGCGCTACTAACCGCTCGCTTGGAGCCATGTTTACTGGCAACGCGCACTGCTGGGCGACGGGCGGCGTTTCACCACATCGTCGCGTCTGACGACGCAACCACGATAGTCTCTTTACCTTGTAGTAATGCGGGCATTCAGATAGTCCGCCGCCGCTCATCTCAGATGGTTGGGGTAGCATTCATTGATAAGGCGACGGTCGCTGTCTACGTGGTGTGGCTGAATACAGCGGGCGTGGTCGCCCACTCACTCGCAAACAACCCGGCGCGCACTGGTTGTACCTGCAAATGGTCAAACAACGGAATGGACAGGGACGATTTCGCAGAACAAAGTTGCGGGTGATCTTTGGGGAAGAGGTCGAAGTGGTGGCGTTACTGGGGAAAAGCACCGCTTACATTGAACGCAGTCATCTGAGCAGTCGTTTGTTCAATGTATGCCAAGCGCGCAAAACCCAGATCTTTTCCAAGAGTCTTCAAGCTAACCGTCACGCAGCGATTTGGAAGGATTGCTACTACAACCTGATTCACTCCCACAAGAGTCTGCGTTTGCCGGTCCAAGATGCTTCTCGCCGAAAATGGTCGCCTTGCACCCTGGCTATGGCTGCGAACCTGACCGGATCATATTTGGACTATTAAAGAACTTCTTTGGACGGTGCCTTTACCTGGCGCCATCAACACTTAACAGGGAGGCTGTCGAGGACAAATAGAATGAAACAATTACCACTAGACAAGCTCGGCGCAAGAGAAATCGCCGATGGCGTGATCAACTTTGGACTCTTCTTACCTTGGGTGTCAGCGGATGCTGGCAACCGTCTGTGGGTTAAGATCATCCACACAAAGGATCAATTCCTTCAACGTATCCAACCGCTGGAATTCGAGCTGGCGAATTCCAGCGATCCAAGCTACGGCGATTACTGGTCCACCCAAGTTGACATCAGGCAATCCGGCCCACCTCATCCAGAGTCTGCCTGGGGAACGCCCGGACGCTACGTCTACCGCTATTGCCTGCAGAACCCTAACACGCCCGAACCAATTGACTGGATTATTGACCCGTTCGCCAGAGAGTTCGGCGTCGGCAAGATGTCAGCTTTTACGATGGGATATGTGGATTATGCGTGGAATGGGAACGAAGATGCCTGGAAAACGCCAGCGCTGCAGGACCTTGTACTATATGAACTGATGCTCGCCGAGTTTGGGGGCGACATTGAAGGCGCCATCAGCCGGCTGGATTATCTTGCGGACTTGGGTATCAACTGCGTGGAAGTGATGCCGATCTCCAATGTCGCACTCACAGTTGACTGGGGATTTTTGCCCATTGGCTACTTCGGCGTGGATGAGCGATTCGGCAAAAGGCAAGACTTTCAGCGGTTTGTTGATGCAGCTCACCAAAGAGGGATCGCTGTCATCGTTGATGCTGTGTATGGCCACACCAGCGAGCACTTTGCGTACCAGTATGTCTATAATCAGCTCTCCTACCACGAGAACCCCTTTATGGGGCCCTTTGCCAAGGACTATTTTGGATGCAGCGTAGACTATGGCCGTTCGTTCGCCCAGGACTTTTTCTTCACGGCCAACGTTTACTGGCTCGACCGATATCACATTGACGGGTTTCGCTACGACTGTGTGCCCAATTATTGGGATGGTTCAACGGGGCAAGGTTATGCCAATCTAGTGTATAACACCTACCAGACGGTCAAGTCTAAACAGGGCGCGCCGGGGCACTGGCAGCGGTTCTTTGATGATGAAGGGAGCATTCATCTGATCCAGTGTGCGGAGCAGTTGGAGGGGCCCCAGGAGGTCTTGGACGCAACTTACTCGAACTGCGCCTGGCAAAACGGCACGCTGGATGCAGCCAAGGGAGTTGCCTATGGAAACGGGGAGGCTTTGACAAGCCTAGGCCTGCAATCTGGACTTGCCGGCTACCCCAGCGAGAGCACCTGCAACAATGATCAGATCAAAAAGACGGCTTTGCAGTACATTGAGAACCACGATCACGAGCGCTTCCTTTGTCATTTCGGGATCCTTTCCAAGGATGGTGAACTGTTTCAGGAGGGTGACCGTAACCGATGGTGCAAGGTACAGCCTTACCTAATTGGTTTGTTCACTGCGAAGGGTGTTCCCATGCTCTGGCAGGGTCAAGAGTTTGGAGAGAATTACTGGCTGCCATCTTCCGGCTTGGGGCGAGTTATGCTGCTGCGTCCGGTGCGGTGGGACTATTTCTACGATCCGGTTGGCAAGCGCTTGGTGGCCTTGGTTCGTAAGCTAACCAAGCTGCGCCACCAGGGATCCCAGTTCCGCTATGGAGAACACTATTTTTACAACCATTTTGACCGGTATCAGTCCAAAAGCATTCTGCTATTCTCGCGTTGGAACGATAGCGCGTTCAGCCTTGTTGCACTCAATTTTAGTGACGCAGACCAGATTGTCCCATTCTGGTTTCCACTTGACGGAAACTACCGGGAAGAACTGCATGGATTGGACAATTTGTGTGGAATCATAGCACTCAAACAGAACTGGCTCAAGATTCCTAGCAACTATGGACGTATTTGGACAATCGAGACTGCGACCTGATGATGCGGGCACGGACAACAACACGTCAGGAAGACAGAAGTATGGGAGTGATCACCGTCCAGTATACGTTGATCTGTAGGAAGTACTCGTAAGCCCTATTTGTTGTTCTAACTTAAAATGCTGTTCACTCTTACAAGAAAAGGAGAACCATGTCTAATACAAAACCACCTGTTAAACGGATTTTGAATTGTATTCCTTCACAGGAACCCGAAAATGATTGGACTGTGGAAAATGCTCGCGAGGCAGGGGTGTTGGCGGCTGCGGCGCCCATCCCATCCAGTGTAGATTTACGCGAACCCTGGTGGAAAATCGGCGATCAGAATTCAACCGGCTCATGTGTTGGTTGGGCAACTGCGGATTCGGTATTGCGTTGGCATTTTGTTAATGTAGGCCGTCTTGTCAAAAATCAACGATTATCTCCTCGTTTCATCTGGATGGCTGCTAAGGAGACTGATCAGTTTACCTCACGTCCCACAACGTTCATCGAGACAGATGGCACAAGCTTGAAAGCAGCTCTGGATATTGCAAGAAAATTCGGTATTGTTCCCGACCATATCCTGCCGTTCAGTTCTGGGAAACTATATCAAGGAGAAGCGAAAACTTTCTATGCGATTGCTGCCCAAATGAAAATCGCAAGCTACTTTAACCTTGGCAACGATCTGGGACATTGGCGAGAATGGCTTGCTATCCATGGCCCAATCTTGACACGCCTTGATGTTGATGCAACCTGGGATAACGCAACGGCAACCAATGGAAAACTTGCCATCTATCAACCGAATACTACAAGAGGCGGGCACGCAGTTGCACTGGTTGGTTACACTCAAGACCACTTCATTGTGCGCAATAGTTGGGGAACTGGTTGGGGAGATGATGGGTTCGGCTATGCCTCGAATGCTTACGCTGCAAATGCGTTTACTGAAGCTTATGGCGTCAGCATTTAAACTGGGGCCATGTCTCAACGAAGAATTGCCCGGTCAGTGCCCTGACGCGCTTACGCTATGCGAGGCGGCCTAGAGATCCGGCTCAGGGCGCTTCGTACAACTGAACCTGCCCCCCATAAAAATCGCGCTGCCGGGCCAATTTCATTTGCGATGCAAGTGTTTGCGGGATTAATCCCATTGGATCTGTATACCAGTTATGGCTATAAACCAGCCAGACTCTCTCCCGCCCGCTTAACAGTGAAAGTAACTGGGGTATATCGCCACCTGTCATCCTGGGTTCCAGAATGCCGCTGTCGAACAGATCCTCGGGAACCCCATATTTTTCTACCTGGAGCGAATATTGTTTTTCATAGGGTTCAAAATAATAGTCGAATGGGATTTCCACAAAATTGGAATTAAAAAGAACTAAATCATCCTTTTGAACAAAATTGGCAACATAACCGGCAGCCGTGCTCCAATCCTCTTTTTGCCAGAACCGATAATAATCGCTGGCAGAAAACAGGTAGTTTGTGCCTAAAATCCCCAGACCCACAAGAATAAGAAAGTGAAATCGCAATTGAGCGATCCCCGCTGCCAATATCAGCAATAATGGAATCGTGGTCCAGATCAGGGTTCGATCGAGAAAAATAGGTCGGCGGAGGCTTACGAGCAGCTCACCCAGGAAGGGGACGGCGAACAGGACTGCCAGAAATAGGAATTGCGATAGCCTTTTCCGGTAATACAGCAGTCCTAAACATAACACCAGCCCGTACAGGCTCCACAGCACCGTTACCTGGCTGCCTTGAAGATATGCCAGAGATGGGCTTAAAAAGGATTCAAGTGCCGAGATAACAGTGTCCCAATCTGGTTTAGGAATCCAAAACTCTTTGTAGACGCCGCTGGTTTGCTTGATAAAAGCAAGTATCCATGGACTCCATAGCAAGAAGATGCCCATCTGAGCCTTCACCCAATTCCCAAAGGAAGGAGCTTGGAAGGCGGGCAGAGACCCGGATTTCGTCACCCTTTGAAAAAGCATCAGACCCAAAACGAAGAGGTTGGTAGCAAGAAGAAAAAGGACCGCCGTGTTGTGGGTGAACATGGTCGCAGCCGAGAACACGATGAAAGCAACCCAGGCCAGATCGGTCTCCAGGGTCTGGATGGATACCCAACGATGCCGGGATAGCCAGGCGCTCCACCCGGTCTGATGGCAGAACTCAACCTTATAACTGAAATACCTTTCATTGTCTGGGTCAACCAGGCCAGGAGTCCGCCAGGTACGCAGATATTCCCAAAATTGGCGGCCCATAGGCCTGACGGAGCGCGAATCTGTCAGCAATCTGACCAAGGCATACATCGCCACGGCTGCATTGAACGTCAAGAGAGTGTACATGCGCGCTTCCTGGGCGTAGTAGATGTTGAAAGGCGAAAGAGCCAGGAGTACGGCTGCCGCCAGGCCCACCACCGCGCCAGACATACGTTTGCCGATCAGATAAACAATCGGGATTGCGCCGGCGCCGAATAGCGCAGAAAGCAAACGAACATCATAGGGCGCATCTCCACGCAGGGCGACCCAGCCATGGAGCAGGAGATAATACAGGGGTGGGTGTTGGTCAATCTTGACAATCCATTGCAGCATATCGCCAACACTGTGGTTGACCACCCACACGCTGAACGTTTCATCCGACCACATCCCTTTAGCATCGAGCAGTAAAACTCGCAGCCCCCCACCCACTAAAGTGATGAGAATAACCAACCAGGCTGCCCACTCTTCAATATCAAGCTCCTCGTTCATCGTCTCAAAAAATCCTGTATTTATCTGCGAAAATCCACAAAACTCTGCTTCCCGATTTCTTTTCCGTTATTGCGGAACAACGCTATTATCTGCAATGACCTGCCGATACCACAACGCGCTGTCCTTCGGGATACGGCGCTGCGTTGCGTAATCCACCCAGACGAGGCCGAAGCGCTGCGTGTACCCCTGCGCCCACTCGAAATTGTCCATGAGCGACCAGACGAAGTACCCGGCCAGCGGCACGCCCGCCTCAATCGCGCGGTGCGCCGCCGCGAAGTAGTGCCGCAAATAGCGAATGCGCCGCGCGTCGTGGACGTGGCCGTCCGGGCCGGGCGCGTCGCTGTAGCTCGCACCGTTTTCGGAAATGTAGAGCTGGCGCGGGCGATAGTCGCGCCAGAGGCGCCACAACACCTCGTACAGCCCGTTGGGATACACTTCCCACCCCATGTCGGTCTTGTCCACCGCGAACGTCGTGGGCGGCAGATTGTCCGGCGCGGCAGCGTCGCGCACGATATTCCGCGAGTAGTGGTTGATCGCCAGGAAATCCAGCGGCGCGGCGATGATTTGCAGGTCGCCCTCCTTCACAAAGCCCTCTTTGCCCTCCGGCCAGTATCCCAACCGGCGATAATGCTCCACCAGCTCTGTCGGGTAGCCGCGCCCGAACAGCACATCCAGGTAACGGCGATTGCTCACGCAGTCTTGCCATTGCGCCAGACGGGCGTCGGCGTTGCTGCCCGACGCGGGCATGTGCAGCCAGTAGTCCGGCGCGATGCCGACTTCCACGCCGGACACGTTGCGGCGCAACACCTCGACGGCCTGACCGTGCGCCAGCATCAGGTGATGCGTCACCGCCGGCCCGGTCGCCGGGTCATTCACGGCGGGGGCGAACCAGTCATGCTCGTAGCTGAGCACCACTACGTGTGGCTCGTTGAGCGTCATCCAGTGCTTCACCCGGTCGCCCAGCGCGCGGCTGATGACGTCAGTGTACTCCGCAAACGCCGCGACGGTGGCGCGGTTGGGCCAGCCCCCCGCGTCCTGGAGCGGCTGCGGCAAATCCCAATGATACAACGTGAGGTACGGCTCAATCCCGGCCTCCAACAGCGCATCCACCAGACGGCTGTAGAAGTCCACGCCTTTCTGGTTCACCTGCCCCCGCCCCGTCGGCAGAATACGCGGCCAGGCGACGGAGAACCGGTACGCCCGCAAGCCCAGGTCGCGCATCAACGCCACGTCGTCGCGCCAGCGGTGATAGTGATCGCAAGCCACGTCGCCGGTGTGACCATGCATGACGCGCCCCGACGTGTGGACGAATCGATCCCACACCGATTCGCCGCGCCCGTCCTCATCCCACGCGCCCTCGATCTGATAGGCCGCCGTCGCCGCCCCCCACACAAATCCTGCCGGAAAAGTCAGTTTAGTCTCAGTAGTCATCTTTGCCCCTTTTAAAACCAGTCTGATAGTCTCTAGTCGTGTAGTCGAGACGGCATTTTCAGTAAAGCCATTTTTATCCCCCGTCTACCGTCTACCGTCTACCTTAAAGAAAATCGTCATTCCCGCGCCCAACGTCTCCGTGGGCCGCCGGGTAAAGCCGTACTTTTCGTAGAATGGCTCCTTGCCGGCCGCCGCCATCAGACCGATGACGGCGTTGTCCCCGGCGTGCGCTGCGATGTAGGCCATCACGCGATCCATCAACTGCGTCCCGATGCTCTGCCGTTGATACTCCGGCCTCACCACCACGTCCTGGATGTAGTAGGCCAGCCCGCCGTCGCCGATGACGCGCGCCATCCCCACCAGCGTCTCGCCATCGTAGGCGCAGACGCCATAGAGCGAATTGGGCAACGCCTCTGCGACCACTGCTTCAGGATACGCCCGCCATCCCGTCGTCGCCCGCAGCGCATTGTATTGCGCGAGGGTGGGTAGGCATTCAATGAAAGTATACTCTCGCATAAAAATCTCCAAATCTAACATTTCCCAATCACAAATGTTTTGCCCGGTACTCATAATTCAGCCGGCCTAACTCCAACAACTCATATTCTACCCCTTCGGTGGGACAGATTACCCGCACACTCCGCGCCTTCGCCCGCAAGGTATCGGCCGCTTTCTCCGGCGCGTTGCAGATGACCTCTTCCGGCCCGGATGAAGCGTATCGCGTTAGCAGAAACTCGCGACACACCTGGGGATAAGTCCCCGCCCCATCCAGCGAATGTAGCGCCACGTCCAGCATCATCCCCCGCTGAATCGTGACAACCAACGCGCGCCGCGCTTTCGCCGGGCCGAAGTAGACCACATCCTGATCGTAATCCACGTCGCGCTCCACGATCTGCGGCTGCAAGGTGGCTTCCAGCGCCAGCACCCGCTCCTTGATGCGCTGCGCGCGCTCGAATTCCAGCCGCTCCGCGCACGCGAGCATCTCCGCGCGCATGTCGCCCACCAGGTCGGCGTTGGGACGCGCCAGGAACGTCGCGGCGGCCTGCACGATGACGGCGTAGACTTCCGGCGTGACGCGCTCCTCACAGACGCCGCAGCACGCCCGCAGGTGATAACGCAGGCAAACGTGCGACGGCATCGGGAAGCACGTCCGCAGCCCAAAATGGTCGGCAACGTATTCCAGCAAGCCGTCGCGGCACTCGCGGGTGAGATACGGGCCGAAACGCTGCTCCACCTCTTTGCCGGCCAGGACTTTGTTCAGACGCAGCTTGCGATAGGGCAGCAGGCGCGGCCACCGCTCGTCGGTCAGCACGATGTAATGGTAGCCCGTGTCTTCCGGCATCAACATGCGGTTGAAGCGGGGATGATACCGCTTGATGAGGTTGTTTTCCAGGACCAGACTTTCCAACTCGGTGTTGACCAGGATCACGTCAATCGCGGCGACAACGGCGACCAGTTTTTCCATGCGGCGGTCGCGGCGCGTCCGGCGCTTGCGGCGCTCCGGGCGGAAGTAAGACGCCAGCCGCCGGCGCAGGTTCTTGGCCTTGCCGACGTAGATCACCTTATCGGCTGCGTCGCGCATCAGATAGCAGCCGGGCGTGATGGGGTAATGACGGAGTTCAAACTTGAAGGACACAGGGGGCATTATGTGCTCAAAGCTGTAAAAATCAAGTCCGGGCCGTGTTGACCTGCCCGGAAAAGGCCTTCGTTTCTGGCGTAAGTCTTGGTATAATTCTTAATGAGGAGGCCCGATACCGACGACGGCGCTGGGAATACAGAAAATGATCTACACACCCTACCTTTGGCCTAAGTTGCTGGCGGCCATCATTCCCTTGGGATTTGCCGGGTATGTGCGCCGCTTCCGAGATATGCCGGCGGCCTTACCGTTTAGCCGTATGATGGGCGCGACGGCAGTCTGGGCGTTGTTCCACGCGCTCAATAGCATCACCATCTCGCTGCCGTTGCGCTTGTGGTGGGGACATGTGCAAGTGCTGCCTTTTGTGAGCCTCGCCCCGGCGACCTTCGCGTTCGTGATGGCCTACACCGGGCAAGCGCAGCGGTTCGCCCGACGGCATTGGGTCTGGTTATGCCTTATTCCCATCGTGACCATTCTCTTGGAGTGGACAAACGCTTATCATACCCTTTACCGTTACAACCCGACGCTGGATTTATCTGGCGCGACGCCTGCACTGCGCGATGCTAAAGGATTATGGTATTGGGTGCATACCGGCTATATGTATCTCCTGCTCTTGCTCGCCAGTGGACGGTTGGTGACAGCTTTTCCGCCCCTGACCCCCTACTTCTGGAACGCGCTCGTGATCGCTTTCTGCGTCATTTTTCCCTTTGGGGTTTCTTTGCTGTATGATCGCGGCATTACTCCTATCCCCGGTTATAACTTCTCCAGCACCACCTTCATCTTCACCGGCGCGCTTCAACTCTGGGCGCTCTTGCGCTGGCGGCTGTTTGATCTGATTCCCATCGCCCGCGAGACGATGCTCGAACAAATGCAAGAAGGCATGATCGTCCTGGATGCGCAACAGCGGATTGTGGATGTGAATCCCGCCGCGGCCGCCATTCTCGCTATGCCGCGCGCCCGTTTGGTCGGCCAGACGTTGGCGGCGGAGGCCCCCTGCTCCGGCCTCCACGCGCTCGCTCAGGTTACGGCGGCGGCGCATACCCAACAGTTGCCAGAGGTGGAGATCGCGCAACGCTGGTATCAGGTCAGCAGCGCGCCGTTGACCGACCGACGCGGGCTGCCGCCGGGACGCTTGATGATGCTGCGCGACATCACCGAACTCAAGCACACGCAAGCGCGCTTCATCGAACAACAACGCGCGCTGGCGATGACGGAAGAGCGGGTGAGGCTGGCGCGCGAGTTGCACGATGGCCTGGGGCAAACGCTCGGATATGTGAAGATGCGGGCGCAGGTGGCCCGCGACCTGTTGGCGCAGGGCGAGATGGCCGAAGTGGACGGCTATCTCGCCAACCTGATCGCGGTGGCGCAAGAGTCCCACACCGACATCCGCGAATACCTGTTGGGCGTCCGGGCGTCCGACGCGACGTTCCTCGACGCGTTGCAACACTACCTCACCCAATTTCGCCGGAACTACGGCATCCACACGGAACTGGCGTCATCCAGCATACAAGACAATCTGCTCTCACCCACCGCCGAGGTACAACTGCTGCGCATCATCCAGGAGGCGCTCACCAATACTCGGAAATACGCGCAGGCCGGGCAAGTTCACATCAGCCTGACGCTTCAGGATGACCAGTTTCACGTCGTCATCCAGGATGACGGCCAGGGTTTTGATCCCGCGCAGCCGGCGGCGGACGGCCCGACCTTCGGCCTACGCTTCATGCGCGAGCGCGCCGAGGAACTGCGCGGCAGCCTCGAAGTCCACTCCGCGCCGGGTCAGGGCACGCACATCGTCGTCAAAATCCCACTGCGCGCATAAAAGACGGCAACGCAAAGCCCCAAAGCCCCAAAGCTGCAAAGTTTCGCAACTCGCAACTCGCAACTCGTAATTCGTAATTCGTAATTCGTAATTCCCGGAGGGTTTTATGCAAGTCTTACTGGTAGACGATCATCCCCTCTTCGTAGATGGGTTGCGCGACCTGCTCACCCGGCGCGGCATTACCGTCGTCGGCGTGGCGCGCGACGGCATGGAAGCGTTACAGCAAGCGCGCGCGCTGCGCCCCGAAGTCATCCTGATGGACATCCAGATGCCGCATTGCGACGGGCTGGCCGCCACGCGGCTGATCAAAGCCGAACTGCCGACGATCAAGATCGTGATCTTGACCATGTTGGAGGACGACGAAAACCTGTTCGAGGCGATCAAGAGCGGGGCGTGCGGGTACTTGCTCAAGACGCTGGACACCCCCGACTTTATGCAGTTGCTTGAGGGGCTGGCGCGGGGCGAGTCGCCGTTGGCGCCGGGCCTGGCAATGAAAATTTTACAAGAATTGGCGCGGCAATCCTCACCAGCGCCATCCAGCAGCGCCGAAAGCCTTCCTATGGAGCTATCCGCGCGTCAAATGCAAATCCTGGAACTGGTCGCCCAAGAGTTGACCTACAAGGAAATCGGCGCAACGCTTGGCCTGGCCGAACGCACCATCAAATACCACATGGGCGAAATTGTGCAACGCCTGCACCTGCAAAATCGCGCCCAGGTCGTAGCATACGCCCGGCAGCGGCTCGGCAAAGGCGGATAATCCTCGAAGCTCGATACTGGATCGAGCTTCGAGGATCCAGTATCCAGTTTCCAGCTTCCCCAAAAGTACAGTCTGATCACTGATGCGACTGTACTTTTTTTGTACCTCACACTGGCCCACGACTGTCCCCTTATCGCATGGAAGGTCATTGTATTCTAACCATATTATCCCTATAATGTTAGATATGGGTAAGAAAAATATCGTCCTGTATGGCAATTCCCTGGTTATCGAGGGGCTTGCCGTCAGTCTGACAAGCTATCCTGGCCTGACCCTGCATCAAGTGAATGGGCGTGGATGGCATTGGATGGAACAACTTACCGCCTTGCACCCCGATGTGGTGATTTTTGACCTCGCCGCCGGCCCCCCTGACCATGCCTTTCTCCTGCTCTGGGAACAACCCCAGGTTTTGCTGATCGGCGTGGACTTGGCCCGCCACGAAATGTTCCAATGGGCCGGCCAGTGTGCCCGCGCTCAAACAACCCAGGATGTGATACGGGCAATCCAGGGATGGACCAAGGCGCAAGGCCAATGACTAAACCCGCATTGAATCCTAACATTCCGTAAATCCTGTTATTCTCTGAGGAGGTTCCCCATGAAACGTTATCGCCCATTGCTCTATCTCGTATTGACCCTCGCCCTCATCGGGTTAGGGATTACCGTGCGCCCGCTGGCGGCCAATCCCGCATCCCCGTTATCGCCCCTGACGGCGCGCGGCGCGGTGGAAGCCGCCTGGCAGCGCGCCAACGAAGTCGGTGCGTACACTTACGCCACCGATATCGAGCAAACGACCTGGCCCCTGCCCAAGCTGGCAAACGTCGGCCTGAACAGCACGGTTGACCACGTCTACATCGAAGGGGAGACCGACGTACACGCCGGCGCCATGCAGCTCAAGCTCTGGTCGGAGGGCGGCAGCACGGCCACCGGTGATGATAGCCTGGAATTGCGCGTTGAGTCCGGCCAATCCTGGGGACGCATCGCCGGCGGCGAATGGCAGCCCCTGGAGGATGGCGCGGCCTCCTTCGACCTGTTCGCGCCGGGCGGCGACCCGCTCGGCTACCTGGCCGCCGCGCAGGACATCACCCGGCTCGACACGCAGACCCGCGCCGGCGTGACCTTTGAGCGCTACAGCTTCCGCCTGGACGGCCCGCAATTCGCCGCCCATATGCGCGATCTGATGGAAGACGAGTTGACCCGCCAGGGCGAACTCCCCCCCGGCCTGAGCCTCGATATGACGCGCACCTATCTCGACATGACCGGTTCCGGCGAAATCTGGATAGACAGCGCCGGTCTGCCGCTGCGGATGGTGGTCAACGCCAGGTTCCCGCCGGACCGGCTGGAACAGGTGGAAGCCACTATCACCACCGACTTCATGGACTGGAAGACCGACTCGGCCACCGGGGTCGGCGGCGCGGGCAAGGCGGATTTCATCGGCGCGGCGCTGGCACAAGTCAAGGAACCGTATTTTAGCGTCCAGGCGTGTCTGATGGCCGCCGTCTTATCCGGTGTGGCCCTCTTGATCACCGTCCGTTCCTCGCGGCTCTACGCGGCGGTGGTAATCGCCGTCATCGTCTCCATGGTGGCGACGCCGCTGCTACAAGGCCAGCAGGCTTATGCGTTTATGGATAAGCAAAACGCCGCGCGCGCAACTTACGAAGAAGAACAAGCCGCGCGCCTGAGACAGGCCGAATTAAAAGCTAACCTCTCCCACAAAGACTTTGATCCCCAACGCAACCCGCTGGCCGGGAACGCCGCCGTCCCGGCGGCAGACATGCCCGCCATCGGCTTGACCGCGCCGCTGACTTCAACCCCCTCAGCGTGTGACGATCTGCCCAACGACCCCGGCGTGGATACCGATGGCGACGGCCTGACCGACCTGCAAGAGTTGTGCATCGGCTCCAATCTCAACAATCCAGACACAGACGGCGACGGCCTGAACGACGGCATCGAGGTCTACGAGCTGGGTCTGGAACCGACTTTAGCCGATACCGACGGCGACGGTCTGCCGGATGGCCTGGAGGTGCAAGGCTTTGTGGATGGCGGCGGCAAGCGGTGGTATCTCAACGCCCTGGACGTGGACACCAACGGCGACGAGGTCCCGGATGGGCTGGAATGTGCGGTGAACGCCGGCGCGTTGACCTGCCCCGACACCGACCTGGACGGGAGCGCCGATGTCTTCGACTTCGACGATGATGGCGATGGCGTCCCGGACAAGTTCGACAGCGCGCCGCTGTTGGCGATGGGCGAGATCGCTCAAATCAGCGGTCGGTCGGTCATCACGGGCTTTACCGATCAAGTGTTCGAGTTCTCACTGGATCAACTGGCGGTGGACACGCCCGTATTCGTGGACTTCCAATTGCGCCCCGTCAACCCGAAACACCTGTGGTACACGCTCAATGTGCTGGACTGGCCCGCGGACGACCGCGAAGGCCAGGTGCAGCGCGTCCGCGAGACGACCTTTGGCGACAGCGGCGAGGAGGCCGACGGCGACCTGCGCTTGATCCCAATGCTCGAACTCGAAATCCCGTATCATGACGGGCAGTATGGCTACTTGCCGGTGATCCCGAACGCTCCCGCGATCACGCCGAGTACGCCGATCACGGCCTGGCTCGATGTCGCGCAAATGGAGATGTACGGCATCACCGTTCGCGCCAAAGACGCCAGCGGCGAAGTGTTGCTGGCTTACGTCCCGGTCTCGCTGGTGCAGGATGACACCCAGGGGCGCGTGGCGTTCTCCGCGCGGATGATGTACCGGCCCAGCGTCAGCGCGCCGGGCGCGCTCCAAAAGGCGCGGCTGGCGTGGCTGCTCCAGGCCAAGACGGATACATGCACCACGCCGCCGGCGGATTTGAGCGAGGAGGAGCGCAACGCCTGGTGCGACGGCGCCACCCACTGGATCGAAACGCCTTCCCGCATTATCCATTCCTACTACGACGATTGGTATTTGACCGGCCTCTC
>DAOUGD010000136.1:0-65863 GCA_034429475.1 Anaerolineae bacterium | reverse complement strand
TTAACGAAGAAAGCCATGGTGGAGTTAGAAAAACGCTTGGAACGTTTGCCGCACTTGGGCCAATGGTTCGTGAAAATCGTCCCTGTCTCACCCCCGCTTTTGGGATGATTATTTCTCTGGAAACGCCGTATGCGCTTGCGGGAGTCCCGGTATGAAATTCATCCAGAAACAACCCACCAGGCCGGAATCATGGTGGTTCCGGCCCAATGTTTTCACCAAAAAAGCGGCTATCCCAAACCTGCGGACAGGTCTGGCCAACTACAGCCGCCAGTTATCCACCGGCGAGGCGCGTCGGTGGGCGTTGTCTATATCCACCTGGGAGACGTGGATGTAGCGGCGTATCATTTCCATTGAGTTGTGGCCGGCAGATCTTGCCGCGTGTAAGGATCGCCGCCGTTGCGAAGAAACTCAGTCGCAAAGGTGTGGCGGAAACGATGGGGGTGAACGTCGCTCACACCGGCGCGTTTTCCAATGCGGACCAGGATTTGATAGATTTTGCCGCGGTCCAGCGCTGATCCGTGCAGCGTGGCAATAAGGGCATCCCCGGCGCGCGCATTAGGGCGCGTCTCCAGGTACTTCCAGAGATATTCGCCGGTGCGCGCGTTGAATTTGACGGTGCGGGGTGTGCCGCCTTTGCCGGCGACGATGTACAGTCGCTGCTGCTTGGCATCCCGATCGGCGATGGTGGCGTGCGCCAACTCAGACGTGCGCACGCCGGTATCCAGAGTGAGGTGCTGGAGATTCCCTGGCGGCCAGGGAGTTCTCGATGTCTTTCAGGGTGATGTGGGCTTGGTTGACACGGTTTTGGGGGGCTAACGAACCGCTAACACCCTAACTGCTATTTTGGTAGTAGTAAGGATATTATCGGTTCGCTTTTGTACCCCCAGCAGGACTTGAACCTGCAACCTTCTGATTCGAAGTCAGTGACTCTATCCATTTGAGCTATGGGGGCGCTTACAGATACAAAATAACCGGACGCTGATGGTCCGGTTATGAGGGTGGCTGATGGGATTTGAACCCACGATATCCTGTTCCACAGACAGGTGCCTTAACCGTTAGGCCACAGCCACCACGACGGAAGTTATTTTATCATAAACCGGCGATTGGGCAAGTTGTTTTCGGTTATCGCTCAGGCGTTCTTTTCCTCGACGTTGGTGAAGGGACTGCCAATGGGCAAAAGGATGTGGAACGTACTGCCCGGCAGGGTTTCTTCATCGTGACCGGGGCTTTCAGCCCACACCTTGCCGCCGTGCGCTTCAATGATACCCTTGGAGACCGCCAATCCCAATCCCAGTCCACCACCCTTGAAGGCAGTTTTGCTAGAACGATGGAGCGCCACGTCTTCCAATACATAGAATCGCTCGAAAATGTGGCTCAATTCCTCCGGCGGAATGCCGACGCCCGTATCCTTGACCCACAAGTGGGTGACGTCCTCCAATGCCTCGGCGTCAATGGAAATGGTCCCATTGTCCGGTGTGTATTTGATGGCGTTGCTGATGATGTTGCCAATCGCCTGATGCAGTCGGCGAGGATCGCCTTCGATCACGGGCGTTTTCTTAAGCCCGCCTCCCAGTTCAAAGACAAGTTTGCGCTGGGGGCCAAAATTGCGCAGGTTGTGTAAGACCGACTGCACGACCGAGTTGAGAAATACCGGTTCGTGGGCCAGGTCCAGACGATTGGCATCAATCAGCGACACGTTGAGGATGTCCTGTATAACTTCACTGAGTCGCTGCACCGCTTCGGAGACCTTTTGCAAGAGGTGGCGCGGGCTGCCTTCGTTGGCTTCGTCGCCTGGAATAGCCGGATTAGCTTTTAGAATCTGTAGATAGCCGTAGATGACCGTCAATGGCGTGCGCAGTTCGTGACCGGCCAGAACGACAAAGTCGGATTTCATTTTCTCGACGCGCTGTAGCTCGGCGTTAGCTTTTTCCAGCTCGCGTACTTTCTCTTCGAGGCGGTTGACCAGGCGCTGGTTGTATTCCAACAAATATTCCGCCTGTTCTTCGGCGGTACCCACCTTGTCTTCTAGCCCCACCATATAGGCGCGGATTTGATCCGAGAAGCGATCTACGTCAATCGGCTTGGCGATGTAGCCATTGCAGCCGGCCACCAGTGCCCGCTCTCGATCGCCACGCAGAGTAGCGGCGGTTACGGCGATGATGGGGACGTTTTCCAGGCCGTCAATGGTGCGCAGGCGTGTGGTGACTTCGTAACCGTCCAACCCACTGATGTTGATATCCATCAGGATTAAATCGGGTTTTTCGTGACGGGCGGTTTCTATCGCGCCAATGCCATTGTCTGCAATGACGACTTCAAATCCCTCCGCCGTCAGGATACGTTGTACAAGCCGTTGGCTGGAAAGGTCATCTTCGACGTAGAGAATTTTGGTCATAGGCTTTCCTCTTCATCTTTACCCAGTAGGGCAGTAATTCCTTGTAATAAATCCTCGTCCATAAAGGACCCTTTTTGCAACAGTATCTGAATTTGACCCTGAAGACGATGTTTATCTTTCGCGGTCAATTCTTTGGCGGTGATGACAATGACGGGCAGATCTTTTAGTCGAGCATCTTGTTTGAGCGCGTCAATGACGGCAAATCCATCCATATCGGGCATCATTAAGTCAAGCAACACGACATCTGGGGAAGTGCTGCGGATCAGTTCCAGGCCTTCTTTGCCAGTATGGGCTTCGACAATTTGGAATTCGCCATGCGTCTGCAAAATTCGTCGGAGCAGCCGGGCTGCTTCGGGGTTGTCCTCAACAATAGCGATGCGACGTACTCGCGCGTCCAGCTGATCGAGGGCGCCCAGCAAATCCTCGGAAGAGGGTGGGGGCGCCTGCTCGGGACTGGGCTGCACCGGCGCTTCAATCGGACCGGCCGGCACTACTTTGAGCCAATCTTCGTCCAACAGGAACTTTTCCACCGGGAACGTGTGTCCCGAACAGTTGACGATAATAACTTCGTTGCGTTTGATAATACCCTTGTTGAGCAATTTGAACAATCCGGCGAAGGCGGTCGCGGCAGCCGGTTCAATGGAAAGTCCCTCGATTTTGGCCAGGATGTGCAGGGCGCGGAACGTTTCTTCGTCTGGCACGGCTTCAAAGACGCCGTCATGCTCTTTCATAATGTGGTACAGGAAAGTATAAGCTGGCCCCGGTGCCCCGGTGGCGATGGTGATGACGCGTGTTTTAGGATCGGTAACAACTTCGGCCTCAGTCAGGTCCTTGTTGAAGGCATTGACCATCGGCGCACACCCATCCGCTTGAACCAAAGCCAGCTTGGGAACGCGATCCACCAATCCCATGCGATACAATTCTTGAAACCCTTTCCAGAAGCCAATTGGCCCCATGCCGCCGCTGACGGCCTGGATGTACCAATCCGGCGCACGCCAGGGGCAGCCGGGCTGCGCTGGCCCAAGTACTGCCGCCAGTTGTTCGGCCACCTCATACGCGATGGTTTTCATGCTTTCGCGGGTGCCCACGTTGCGGATGCCCTTATCCACCATAATTCCTTTGTGGACGGCGAATTGCTGGGCGACCTTTTTGGTCTCGTCGTAGTTGGCCGTCACCTTGATGACTTCACTGCCGTAGATAGCGATTTCGCGCATTTTTTCGGGAGGCACCAGGCTGGGGAGGAAGGTCCACAATTTGATGCCGGCGTGCGTGGAATAGGCGGAGTAGGAAATGGCGACATTGCCGGTTGAGGCTACGACCAGTTCGGTGACTCCTGCCTCTTTCATCATTGAGATGACCAGGGCGGCCTGGCGATCTTTGAAAGAGTTCGTGGGGTTTTGGCGCTCATCTTTGATGAATAAATTGGGAGTACCAAGCATCATCCCCAGATTATTGGCCCTTAGCAGTGCCGTACCACCCTCGCCCATCGTGATCTGATAGTTATCGCTGCGCACCGGCAGCAGTTCGCGGTAACGCCACATGGTGAAGGGGCGTTGACGCAAAACATCGGGCCACAACCGACTAACGCGCTCATAATTATAGCGAACTTCCAACCAGTCTTGACCACATTTAGGGCAGGGGGGGGCGGGACTGGCGTAAGGTTGCACATGTCCACAATGACCACATTCTAATTCCATATCCATGGGTATTGCGGGAGGAATAATCAACATATTGGCCTCTTTCTCATCACAGGTTGTGACTTCTTGGCGCCCTGCCCACTTTTGGGTTGTGTTTCCATAGGAGTCTATAATACAAGCATAGCATAAGTTGGAATAAGAACAAGTGATAGAATTGGGTCATTATGGTTAAGGCCGAATTTTCGGCAAGTCGGCAGGTTGTATGGAGAAGTAAGTTTGTATTTTTGTAATGCGATGGATTGGCGATTCTGTTTGCTTTTTCCTGCGATTTCTCGTATAATCAACTTAGCCTCTTGGGAAAAGGTGGAATTTTATGGGACGCGTGGACGATAAATCGAAGAGCGAGAAACCTACCGAGCCAACTATGGCGACGCGCCAGATTCGGGGCCTGTCGCAGCGTTTGCATAAACCTCTCTCGTTGGAATCAAACGTTCCTGAAGTGGCGCCGGTACTTGAGACTCCAGAACCACCACAGGAAGCGCCCCCCGCGCCAGCGCCGACCCCGCCTCCGGCTGGACAGACGACGCGAGTCGCTGTTCCGGCTGTCAAACAAGCTGAACAGGCGGCTGCGGTCAAGTCACGGCGCGAGGGGATATTGGTGGAGGGACTCCAACTCCAAAACCGCTATAAGATTTTGGGTATGATTGGGGTGGGGGGGATGTCGGCGGTGTATAAGGCGCAGGATATGCGTTTCCCAGGTGTTGTGCGGCTCTGTGCTTTGAAGGAGATGATCAACACGGCGCAGAACCCTCAGATGCGCGAAATGATTGTCCGTAACTTTGAGCGCGAGGCAAGCATTTTAGCGACCCTCAGCCATCCGGCCATTCCCCAGGTGTATGACTACTTCACAGAGGGCGCACGCAGCTATTTGGTGATGGAATTTATCACCGGTAAGGACCTGGAAAGCCGGATCGCGGAGGCCGAAGGTTTTTTTCAGGAAAATGTGGTCATAGACTGGATCGCACAACTCTGCGATGTATTGTCGTATCTCCACAACCATAAGCCGCGCCCCATCATTTTCCGCGATTTGAAACCCTCAAATATCATGTTGGACGATCACAACCGGATTCGGTTGATTGATTTCGGGATTGCCAAGTTGTTCCAGAGCGGGGAGAAAGGTACAATGATCGGCACCGAAGGGTATTCGCCGCCGGAGCAATATCGAGGGGTGGCTGAGCCACGGGGGGATATCTATGCTTTGGGCGCGACCATGCACCACATTCTGAGCAAGCAAAACCCCCAGTTGGAGCCGCCCTTCTCTTTCCACGACCGACCAATTCACAAGACAAATCCGACCGTTTCGCGTGAGTTGATTGAGGTTGTGGATAAGTCCTTGCAGTACGACATTAACTTGCGCTGGGGGTCCGCGGAGGAGTTCAAGCGGGCCTTGTTGGGAGTACCAACCGCGCGAGGGTTGGCGCCAGCTCTCGTTGGCGAGACTGCGACGTTTAGTGGGGGAACGGTTAAGCCGGTATGGCGTTTTGCCTGTGAGGATGAGATCCGTGGTTCGGTCGCGGTTTCGCAAGGTATGGTGTATATCCCTTGCTATGACAACAATGTTTACGCTCTGCTGGCTGACTCTGGCAAATTTGCCTGGAAATACGCCACGGAGGGTGGGGTGGTTTCTACACCCTGGGTCTCTGAAGGTATGGTAATCGTCGGTTCCACCGATAAGATCATCTATGCGCTGGATGCCAAGGCTGGAAATCTGCTGTGGACTGCGCCGACAAAGGGGAAAATCTTCTCTTCCCCTTTTGGCGAATTTAACCACATCTTTATTGGTTCCGATGACCGGCATATTTACGCCATTCATCAAATGAGTGGGCGCCAGGCCTGGACCTATGCGACAGATGGGGAGGTGCGCGCGCGTCCACTGTTGGCTGAAAATATGATCTTTTTCACCTGCCAAATGGGAGTCGTCTATTGTTTGAGCTTGAATCGGGAGTTGCGCTGGCGTTTCCGGGCGCGACGCGGTATCCTGGCGGCGCCGGTAGTGGGAAAGAGCTTCGTTTTTGTGGGGGCGTTGGATAACAACTTCTATGCGCTGGATTTGCGCTCAGGCTGGACGGCCTGGCGCTACCGCGCCGGCGGGCCGATTATTTCCACCGCGGTGGCCTGGGAAGATACGGTCTTTTTCGGTTCAGTGGATGGCAATGTCTATGCACTCGATGCGACTGAAGGCCGTGTGGTTTGGCGTTACGAAACTGAAGGTCAGGTAACCGGTTCGCCAGCCTGTTATAATGGAGTTGTTTACATCGGTGGGGTGGATGGAGCGCTCTATTCAATTGACGCTAAATCAGGTGCGTTGCGATGGCGGTATGCGACGGAAGGGCCGATTACCGGCACGCCGGTGATCGTGGACGATATCATTTACGTCGGATCGTCAGACCATTATGTCTATGCCATTCCGACATAACCCTTAACAGAGGAATTCCTCATTAACTTGCGGTTCACCAGCGGTTGGTTGAAAACTTTCACCGCAGGGATTAGGGATTGGGGATTAGGGATGGGCTGTCCCAATCCCTAATCCTCAATCCCCAATCACTATTTTCAAGGGAGTATCTATCAATGGCTAACTTAAAGACTTGGCTACAGCAGCTTTTCGGCGCTTCTCAGAAGAAATCCGCTCCTGAGATTCCCATGACCTTCATTCGCGAACCGGAGGAGACGCCGCCGGTGCCGGCGACCGAATTACCGTCGGGCGAGGGTGCCCCATGTTCCGGCAAATTCTCTGTCGGCTGGCAGACTGACGTTGGCCGGGTGCGTGGACATAACGAGGATGCGTTATTTGTGTTTACCGGTGAACAAGATGCCAGCAATGCCACGCCGTCGTTTGGTCTGTTTGTGTTGGCCGACGGTATGGGTGGGCATCAGGCCGGCGAAGTAGCCAGTTCCTTAGCCGTACGCATCGTATCCGCCCATTTGATTTCCCAGGTCTACATGCCATTGTTATCCGGCCTTGACCGCGGCGCTGACCAGCAGTCACTGGTGGAAGTTATGCGCGAGGCCATTACCCAGGCCAATCGTCTGGTCACTCAGGATTTGCCCGGTAGTGGCAGTACCTTGACGTGCGGTCTGGTGTTGGGAGATCGTCTGTTTGTGGGCCACGTAGGCGATAGCCGCGCTTATTTGTGGCGTGCTGCGGAATCATTCCAGCAGATCACCCACGACCACTCCCTGGTGAATCGGTTGATCGAGATCGGACAGTTGACGGAAGAGGAAGCCGCAACTCATCCACAGCGCAACGTATTGTACCGCGCCATCGGCCAGGGTGGGGGGTTGGAAGTGGATATATCCACTTCCACGTTGCAAGGCGGCGATTCTTTCCTTTTATGCACAGATGGTCTATGGGGAATGTTGGGAGAGACCGAAATTGCACGCTTGATTGCGAACGAGGCTACCCCGCATGAAGCGTGTCGGCAATTGGTGAATGCCGCAAACGCCGCCGGTGGGAATGACAATATCTCAGTAATCCTGGTCAAGATTTGGCAAGGCCAAGACTAGCAGGTAGGTATGCCCGTTATTGATCCACAGAAGGATTATTACGCTATTCTTGAAGTTCCCGTTGAAGCTGACGTCGAACTAATCAAGAAGGTTTATCGCGATAGGGCGCGCCAATATCATCCAGACAGCGGACGGGGGGATGCGGCGCGCTTCCGCGCCATCCATGAGGCGTATGAAATCCTCGGCGACGCGACGTTACGGCGGGCCTACGATCAGCAGCGGGTGGCGCGGGGCCTTTCCCAAGAGTCGCCTCTCAAGTTGGAGTTGTTTCAGAATGTCCGGCAGTTACCCGTGTTGGATATGGCGCAGATGTTCTATGTGATGTTGGATCTACAGGTCAAGAAAGAATTGGAAGGATCACGCCGCCGCCTGAACCTGGCTTTGGTCATCGATCGCAGTACCTCAATGCGTGGAGTGCGGATGCAGAACGTTAAAATCGCTGCTCAGGATCTGTTGCGTTCTTTGCAGGCAGAGGATCGGTTGGCGATTGTAGCCTTCAGCGATCGCGCGGAGGTTTTGGCGCCATCGGAGTATGTGCGCAATGTCCCTTTTTTTAATTCGGCGATTGCTGCGTTGAATCCTGGTGGCGGGACGGAAATCTATCGTGGCCTGCTGGCCGGTTTAGAACAATTGCGCGCCGGAATGTCATCTGACAGCATTAACCACGTCATTTTGTTGACCGATGGTCGCACCTACGGAGATGAGGAATTTGCCCTCACCGAGGCGCGTCGGGCTGCCGCCGAGGGCTTGGGCATTTCAGCTCTCGGTATCGGTGAGGACTGGAACGATGCATTTTTGGATAGATTGGCACAGTATGGGGGCGGAGTTTCCCAATACATTCACTCACCTTCGCAACTGCGCAGTATCCTGCGTGATCACATCCAGGGGTTGAGTAGCGCCGTAGCGCGACGGGTGCAATTGCGAGCCAATTTGGCGCCCTACGTCCATTTGCGCGCCGTGCAACGCGCGGCACCCTATATGGAGGTACTGGAATCCACCCCTGATCATGTGGTTTCTTTGGGCAATTTGACCGTTGGCGAGCCGCTCTCGGTCGTATGGGAATTGACCATTGATCGACAGGACGCTGGAGAGCGGCGGATTCTGCGTTTTGATTTGGAGGCGGAAGACTCGGCCAGTTCAACGCCGATCGTGATGCGCCGTGACGTGACCGTCACCTTTGCGCCGGATGTGGAGCCAGCGCCGGTGCCGCCCCGATTGCTCAATGCTTTGCAGCGATTGAGTGTATTCCAGTTGCAAGAACGGGCGTGGCATGCGTTAGAATCTGGTGATTCGCGGCGGGCCACTCAGTTTTTGGAGGCCGCCGCCACACAATTATTTAATATGGGCTACCGGGAACTGGGCCAGGCAGCCATGCTGGAAGTTGGGCGTATTTCCCAGGGCGGGGACCCAACCGGTACCGGGCGCAAGAAGTTGCGCTATGGTACCCGCGCACTATCAATCCCTTCAGCATAAATTTGGAGGTAAGGATGACTCATAAAGGAAGTAAAATCGTTTGCCCATCTTGCGGCGCTGAAAATCTGCCAGGGACGTTATTTTGCGTTCAATGTGGCACCTATCTCCCTTCCGGGGGCCCGCTGCGCACTGAGCCGTTGCCGGAACAGGAGGACGGCCGTTTAGCGCGTCCACGTCAGGAAGGCAAAGAGGACGAAGTCGAAAATAAAGTCATTAACATCGAAGTTGAGGTTTTGAATACGGGACGTAAGGTATTGCTATCTGCCGACCGGGAAATTTTGGTGGGGCGGTTAGATGCAGCGCACGGCATCTTCCCCGAACTGGATATGACGACGGATGGCGGGTTGGAGCAGGGGGTATCGCGGCGTCATGCGCGTGTGTATACCCGCGATGGGACGTGTTTTGTGGAAGACCTGGACAGCACCAATGGTACATTCCTCAACGATGAACGGGTGACGCCTTATTTGCCCTACGCCTTTCGAGATAGCGATTCCTTGATGTTCGGGACGATGCGCACCAAAGTGCATATCTACACGAATGACAAGTAACCACAGCCGGCGCCCCTCCGTGGGATTGTCGGTCTCATCATAAGGAGGTTTCGATATGGCACTGACTATCTTGCTGCATATTCTCAATGAGGACGCCGTGGTAGGCGAGATTGAGGAAATGCCCGATCCTTCATCCCAGTATTTGTTGATTCGTAGTCCTCGTCTGCGGGATGGTCGGGACGTGACCTATTTGCTGCCGGAAACCAATGTGGTGGTTTATCCCTGGCACCGCATTATGAGCATTGAAGTGTTGACTACGGAGGGCGAGGACAAAATTGTTACCTTCGTCCGCGAATGAGGGAGAGCGCCGTCCACTGGTGCTGATTGTGGATGATGAACCGCGCATCATTCGATTTGTGCAGATCAACCTGGAGATGGAGGGGTTTCGGGTCGTTGACGCCTCCGATGGGTTGAAAGCGTTGGATCAAGTGCGCGAGAAGATGCCGGACCTGGTCTTACTTGACGTCATGATGCCGGAGATGGATGGCTTTGAGACGTTGCGCATGATCAGGGAGACCTCCAGCGTTCCGGTCGTGATGCTCACGGTGCGCAACTCCGAGGAAGACAAGGTGCGGGGATTGGACTTGGGCGCCGACGATTATGTCACTAAGCCCTTCAGTCCGCGCGAACTGGTCAGCCGGGTACGGGCGGTGCTGCGGCGCACGCAATCACTGACGTCTTCTCCCGACACGGCTGCGCTGGTGATTGACGACTACCTCAGCGTGGATTTCAATACCGGTTCGGTGATCGTGGGCGGCGAGCGCATCAAATTGCGTCCTACTGAATTCCGCTTGTTGCGTCAACTGATTGAAAACGCGGGTTGGACGATTCCACATGATACGCTGCTTTCTAAAGTGTGGGGATATGAGTACAAGGACGCTGTTTCGTATTTGCGTTTGTATGTCAATTACCTGCGAAAAAAGATCGAACCAGATTTGGAACACCCGCGGTATATTTTTACTGAGCGCGGCATCGGATACCGTTTCGTAGATTTTCAGCACAAATAACCAGCTACAGAAAGTAAACTTCCAGGATTTAGCGAAAGTGTGGGGATGAAATGAAAACGTATAAGCTAGTCGTCACCGGTCCATTCAACACCGGCAAAACCGCATTTGTGCGCGTTGCCAGTGATATTGACATCGTCACCACGGAGCGGCGTATTTCAGACCCCGGTGTGGTGCGGGATGGCAAAGAGGAAACCACCGTGGCGATGGATTACGGTCAGGTGCGGATGCCGGAATACACTTTGCATCTGTACGGCACGCCGGGACAGGCGCGCTTTGAATTTATGTGGCCGATCCTGAGCCGCGAGATGGATGGCTTCATCGTGTTGGTGGACAGCAGCGATCGGGCCAGTTGGATTGACGTGACGCCGATCATCCGCACATTTCGCAAGTACACAAAAGCGCCCTATGTGGTGGTGGCGAATAAGCAGGATGAGCCTTCAACCCAAGCGCCTGAGGTGATCCGCAAGGCGCTGTCTTTGCCGGACAACGTCCTGGTGCTGCCCTGTGTGGCGCTGGAGAAGGCGTCTGTCGTCAAAGTTCTGGAGCAAGTGCGTCAATTGCTGCGATGAATCGTTTCAGGTTTGCGCCGCGTGAGAATTGGGCTGCCTTGCGGGATGCTCTCCATCACCTGTGGGTGGATGCGCGGTTTGCCCCGGCTCAGGTCGCCCATGCGCTGAGTACTGGGGATGCTGCTGCCCAGTTGTTGGTGGATGTTTATTTGACGGCGGACGAGGTGGTGGTGCGCGCTTCCGTGCCGGGGGTCAAGGCGGAGGATATCGAAATCACCTTGATGGAAAACCAGCTTACATTGAGCGGCACCTACGGCCCGGCCTTGCGCAATGTGGCCTACCGCGTTTACGAACGTCCTGTCGGACGTTTCGTGCGCACAGTGACTCTGGATGTGCCGGTGTCTTCACAATCGGCAGAGGCCAGTCTGCAAGACGGCGTGCTGACGGTGGCGCTCCCTAAAAAGAAGCGGACGCAGTCCCAGCCGGTGGTCAAAATCCCGGTGTGATCAGCGCCTTGCCCCCTATTGAAGCTTCAGAAGAGAACGCAGACCGGCATCGGTCTGCGTTTGCGTTTTCTTGCGGCTGGTATAAGATACGTTTCCGTGGATTTCGGGAGGAGACGCCTGATGAGTAAACGAATATCATACCTTTTATTAGCCCCATGGTTGTTGCTGCTCTTATGGATTTCTGGCTGTAATCTTGGATTACTGCGCTCGCCTACGGCGACGCCTGCGCCGACGCTGACCGTCACACCTGAACCCTCGCCGATGCTCACTGCAACGCCTACACCACCCATGCCTGCCGGGCCTTATCCGCCCGTGGTGGTCACGCACAGCCCCCGCACCGGGCAAGACTCGCCGTTGGATACTGAAATCGTTGTGCAATTTGATCAACCGATGGACCGTGACAGTGTTGCCCAATCCTTTCACCTGTCACCTCCCGTGGATGGAGACCTGGTGTGGCGGGATAACAGCACGCTGGTTTTCCGCCCCAAAGCCCTAACTTCGGCGACGCGCTATCGTGTTTCGCTCGATACGGAGGCGCGTTCCACTGAGGGACTGTCGCTGGCCAATGAGTTGGTCTTTGCTTTCTCGACCGTGGCGCCCCTGCGGGTGACCCAGGTGGACCCGGCAGATGCTGCCATCGAGGTGCGCGCGGACGCCCCTGTTTTCATCGCCTTCAACCGGGCTGTGATTCCTGTGAATTGCGTGGGGCAGGTGGCGCGTGCGGATTGTCCGGCTTTGCCGCTGAAATTCTCGCCCGCAGTGCTGGGGGATGGCGTCTGGATCAATACGTCGCTGTATCGCTTCGACCCGTTGAGTGGTTGGGCTGCCGGCGCGACCTATCAGGTCACGTTGGAGGCCGGAGTGCGGAGTGTAGATGGCGCGACGCTGGCAGAACCCACCGTCTGGTATTTCAACACCGCCTTACCGGTCATTCAGGAAATCTCCCCACAATTCGGCCAAAAAGATGTTCTCTTGGAGACTGGCGTGCGTGTGAAGTTCAACACGCCGATGGATCAGGAAATCACGGGCAGCGTATTTAGTGTCAGGGCCGAGGATGGTGCGATCATTTCCGGCACGGTGACGTGGGCGGACGGCGGGGCGCTCCTGGTCTTCACTCCTACCCGCCGGTTGAACCTGGATACGCGCTATACTGTGCGCGTGGGGGAGCGTGCGCGTGCCATCACCAGTGTTCCCTTGCAAAACCCGCAGAGTTGGATGTTCGAGACCATACCTGCCCCTACGGTGCAGGCGTTTGCGCCGGCCGACGGCGCCAGGGGGACGCCGGTGGATACGCCGCTGCGCATTACTTTTGCGGGCGCCATTGATGCCGCCACTGTGGCGGCAAACTTACGTATCGAGCCGGATCCGGGCGTCGAAAATTTGTATGGTTACTTCGACCATGAGACAAACACTTATCAGGTTTCCTGGGACAAAGAACCTCGCACGGAGTATTGTGTCACACTGGCTTCCGGCGTGACGGATGTATACGACCACGAGATCGCCGAAGAAAATTCCGCTTGTTTTACTACCGGCGATCTGGCGCCATTGATCGGTCCGGTGAGCGATTGGGATATGCTGACTCTGAATGCCGCCGATTCCGCGCGTTTCTATTTCCTGGTACGTAACCTGGATGAGATGGATTTTGTGTTGAGCGAGTTGGACGAAACCACCTTTATCCGTGGCCCGCGGATTGGGGATGGCACCCCTTTGCGCGAGTGGGCGGAAGCTTTTGACGTCCCGGTGAACCGGATGACTGCGGCGCCAGTGACGTTGACGCGGCGCGGAACGCCTTTGCCGACCGGATACTACGCGCTAAGTTGGACGGCACCGTTGTGGGGTGAGCGCCGCGTCAATCTGGCGGTGGTGGATCTGCACCTGTTGCTCAAACTGGCGCCCGAAGAAGCGTTAGTCTGGGTGACGGATTTGCGCAGTGGCGAGCCTATCAGCCGCACGGCCGTCCGGTTGGTTGACCAGGAAGGCGTCTTGCTCGCGGCCGGCACAACGAACAACGACGGCCTGGCGCAGATTCCCCTCAGCCCGCGCAGCGATTTGTGGCAAAATGTGGCGGCCATCGTCGGGGAGCCGGGCGCGCCTGGTTTCGGCCTTGCCGTTACCTCCTGGCAGGCCGAAGCATCGCCGTGGGCCTTTGACCTGGCGACTGACTACGGGCCGTTTATGCCGTTTACTACCTTCTTGTATACCGATCGTTCCCTATATTATCCTGGACAGAAGATGCATTTCTGGGGAGTCGTGCGTGAGGGGAGCGATGTAGACTATCGTCTGCCGGATGCGACTATGCCGGTTGGCGTGGTGTTGCAGGATGTGCAAGGAAACACTCTCTATTCGGACACCCTGGCGCTTTCAGAGCAGGGCACGTTTGCCGGGGAAATTTTCCTGATGGAAAACGTTGCGGTGGGCGGGTATCGTTTATTTGTCACTGCGGCAGGGGTAGAGCAGCCCTTGCAGACCTTGAATCTCACGGTGGCCGCGTCTCGCAAAGCAGCGTTTGAAGTGACGGTAACGCCGGAATTTGCGCAAATCCTTCAGGGCCAATCGGCGCGCGCGTTGGTGCAGGCCGCGTACCTCTTCGGTGGCCCGGTGGCTCATACGCCGCTGCATTGGACGGTGCGTGCGACACCTTACCTCTCCGACGCGCAGGTGTCCCAACCTATTGCCGAGGGAGACGCCGCGACCGACGCGCAGGGTCAATTTCTCATTGAACTGCCGGCGACTTTGAAGTCACTGAGTTCCCAGCAATGGCGCTTCGAGGCAACGTTATCGGATGAGGATGGCCTGCCGGTGAGTGGCGCTGGGGCTATGGTGATTCACGCCGCCGGTGTTTACCTGGGAGTCCAACCACAGCAGTGGGTTGTTGCGGCCGGCAGCCGCACTGCTGTCGAAGTGCGCGCCTGGGATTGGTTTCAGGCGCCGGCGCCGGCGCAAAAAGTGACCGTTACGTTGCTCTCCCGTGTGTGGTATCCGGTTGCGCCTTCTGTGGTCGAATCGGGTTGGGCTTACACAGATACGGTGGTCTCAACCCTGGATGTGACGACCGCTGCGGACGGCTTGGTCACTGCCGATTTGAAACCCCCCAGAAGCGGCGTCTACATCATCGTGGCCGAAACCCGCGACGCTGCCGGGAATGTTGCCCGCGCCGAAACGTCGCTTTGGGTAAGCGGGGATGGGACCGCCCAATGGCCGTCGGTCGCTGGCCGGCTGACCCCGGTAGCCGACCTCAGCCGTTATCAGGTGGGGAACACTGCCCGTATTTTGCTGCCCATCGCATTTGAAGGCCCTTATCAGGTTTTGATGACGGTGGAACGTGACAAGATTTTGCACATTGAGCGCTTCGCCTTTGAGACGCCTGATCCGGTGATCGAGTTGCCCATCCCGGCGACCTACTTCCCCAATGTCGTGGTCTCATTTGTGGCGATCCGGATGGCGGACGAGGCTTACCCGACTCCCGATGTGCGCGCGGGTTACGTGCAATTGCTGGTTGAGTCAACCCAAGCGCAGATTGATGTTACGGTGACGCCGGACCAACAGACTTCTTATGCGCCGGGCGACTCGGTGGTGCTAACCGTCCGCACTGCGGATGTGAATGGCGCGCCGGTAGCCGCGGAGGTCAGCCTGGCCGTGGTGGACCAAGCTGTGTGGCGATTGCGTGCGGGCGCTGTTCCCCAAATTCTGGAGACCTTCTATGGCGCGCGCAGCTTGCGGGTGGCGACGGGCGATTCGCTGCTGGTGTCGTTCAACCGTTTGGTGCAAGACCTCGACCGGTTGGCGGCGGAAGCAGCGGGGAGCGCCGCCGGGCAGACGGCGGGGGGCATGGGCGACCGGGCCGCGAGCATGGCAACGGCTATTGGGGTATCATTCCCGGATACGGCATTGTGGGAAGCTCGCCTGCAAACCGATGATTCGGGAGAGGTTGAGATTCCCCTGACGTTGCCCGATGCGTTGACGACGTGGGTGGCCGTCGCTCAGGCAGTAACGGCGGATACCCAGGTCGGCCAGGCACAAGTGGAGTTGCCGGTCACGAAACCCCTGTTGATCCACCCCGAGACGCCGCGCTTCCTGGTCGTGGGGGATCGCCCGCAGGTCGCGGCGGTGGTGCATAACCGCACCGAGCAGGCGTTGGAGGTCGCCATCACGCTGGAAGCGGACGGCGTGTTGGTGGAAAGTGCAGCCGTGCAGAGCATTACGATTCCCGCCGGCGGACAGGCGCGCGTCGCGTGGTCACTGGTCGTGCCGCAAACGGAGGCCGCCTTGGCGTCTCTCCTATTCTCCGCCGAGGGTGGAGGGTATGCGGACACTTCACAGCCGGCGTTTGGCGGCACAGAGGGGATTCCGCTGTACCGCTACGTGACGTCGGAAGCCGCCAACGTGTCCGGCGCGCTATCGGAGGCCGGGAGGCGTCTTGAAACGCTCTTGATTCCTGAAGAGATGGGAGCGGCCAGCTCCTTGCAGGTGCGGGTGGATCATTCGCTTGCCTCCGCCGTGTTGGATGGGCTGGCGTACTTGGAC
This sequence comes from Anaerolineae bacterium, assembly GCA_034429475.1. Lineage (GTDB taxonomy): Bacteria > Chloroflexota > Anaerolineae > B4-G1 > SLSP01 > JAKQHY01. The sequence goes on along the minus strand of DAOUGD010000136.1, from coordinate 49,703 downwards.
GATTATCCCTATGAAACGACAGATGCCTTGGTCAACCATTTCTTGCCGCAGCTCGTGGCCTACCAGACTTTGCAGACGCTGGAGATCGCTGCCCCTGACCTGGGAGACTCCTGGCAGCAAGCCGTGACCGTCAGCCTGGCGCGGCTGTACGTGCGTCAGAATCCTGATGGGGGATGGGGCTGGTGGCAGGGAGAAAGTGACCTGGCGCTGACTTCCTATGTCATCATCGGACTGGCGCGGGCGCGCGCGGCTGGTTTTTCGGTCCATTCTGCGGTTCTGGAGCGCGCGGTCGCTTTTGTGAATGGCGCGTTGCCGACAGGATTGCAGAGCGCCGCTCCCCCTTCGCGCTACATCCTGGCCCTCTACGCCCTGGCTGAGGCGGATTATGCCTGGCCTGGCGGCACCGCGGGCGCTTTGTATACGAAGCGGGATGGTCTGGACGCTGCCGGCAAGTCCTACCTGACGCTGGCCCTGGGGCGGATTGACGCTTCCGACACGCGCCTGTCCACGTTGTTGAATGCTCTGCGGGAAGATGCCGTGACCTCGGCCACTGCCGCACACTGGGAAGCGTCCGCTTCCTCACAATATTGGGAGACCGACGCGCAGGTGACCGCTTTGGCGATCGCCGTGTTCGCCCACTTTGCGCCGGACGATCCTCTGTTGCCACTGGCGGTGCGGTGGCTGATGGCGGTGCGTGACGCCGAGCATTGGGCGACACCGTATGAGACAGCCTGGTCCCTGCTGGCTTTGGCCGAATCCATGCGCGCGACCACTGACTGGCAGGCGGACTATACCTGGGATGTGGCTTTGAATGGCAGCCGGTTGACAGAGGCGACGACCGATCCAGCTGCGCCCAATCCTGCCTGGAAGGTACAGGTGGGGAGGCAGGGCGGTGAGAGCCTGCCGATGTTGCGGTCTGGCACGTCGGTGTTGGTCGCTTCGCGCACGGACGGGGCCGGTAGCCTGTATTATGCTGCGCGCCTTGCACTTTCCTGGCCGGCCGATGAGGTGATGGCGGAGAGTCGTGGTATGCTCCTCTTCCGTGAATATTGTGAGGCGACGCCGCCGACCGATACCCCCACGCTCTGTCGCCCGGTGCAGCAGGTCCATTCCGGCGATCTGATCGAAGTGCGTCTGACTCTCACGCTGCCGCAGGTGCGGCATTACGTGGCATTGGAAGACCCTTATCCGGCGGGATTTGCGCCGGTGGCGGTGACTTCGCTGTCGCTGCTGCCGCCGACGCCGACACTGACGCTGACGGACACCGGCGCATTGACGCCAACGCTGATGGGGGGTTGGGGCGATCCGTTTGAGCACCGCGAGTTGTTGGACGCCCAGGCCGCCTTCTTCGCGCGCGAACTGCCTGCCGGAACCTACCAGGTGATTTACCGGTTGCGAGCGGCTTTGCCGGGAGTGTATCAGACTCTGCCGGCGAGAGTGTACGAGGTATATTTCCCTGAAGTGTGGGCGCGTAGCGGCGGGGGAGTGTTAGGTGTGTTGCCCCCGGAGGGAGAATGAGTATGTTGGAAGAGCCGCTGACGACCGAAGTAATTGCCGAAGCGATCTATGCTCAACCAGTAGCGGATTTGGACGATCCGCGCCTCTTTATTAACCGGGAACTGAGTTTGCTAAGGTTCAATGCCCGCGTACTTGCGGAGGGCTTGGACGAGCACCATCATCCTCTGTTGGAACGGGTTAAATTCCTCTCTATTTTTTCCAACAATATGGACGAATTCTTTATGACGCGCGTCTCCGGCTTGTGCCGGCAGGTGGCGTCCGGGGTGGTGGAGGCTCCGCCTGACGGGATGACGCCGGCCGATCAACTGGCAGCGATCCGCCTTGAGCTGCTGCCGGTGCTTGACGCTCAGATGCGTTGCTGGCGCGACGACATCGTCCCCAAATTGAAGGCTGCGGGCATCAACATCCTCAATTACGACGAGTTGCAGGAGGGGCAACGCAGGCTCCTGCGCCAGCACTTTGCGAGGGAGATTTTTCCGGTGCTGACACCCCTGGCGTTTGATCCGGGACACCCTTTTCCGCATATCTCGAACCTCAGCATCAATTTAGCTGTGGTCATCAATGACCCCATCCATGGACAACGGTTTGCCCGCTTGAAGATTCCGGGAACATTCTCACGTTTGTTGCGTATCCCTGAAGAAGCGCAGGCCGAAAGTTACGAAGCCCTGGGCTTGAAGGCGGTCGTGGCCGACAATTTTGTCTGGATCGAAGAAGTCGTCATCGCCAACCTGGACAAGCTGTTCCCCGGCCTCGAAGTGGTCGCTGCTTACCCGTTCCGTGTCACGCGCGACGCTGACCTGGAGATTGAGGAAGACGAGGCCGCGGATTTGTTGGAGGCCATTGAGGAGAGTGTGGGGATGCGGCAGTTTGGTCTGGCCGTGCGCCTGGAAGTGGACAAGAACATGCCGCCGCAGATTCGTGATACACTGGTCGCCAATCTCAGCCTGGCGCCGTATCTGGTCTATACCGCCGATGGCCCCATTGGGTTGTCGGCCATCATGGAGTTGATGGGGATAGATCGGCAAGACTTGAAAGACCTGCCTTTTATCCCTTACACCTCCCGTTCACTCTCTGAAGATGAGACTATTTTTGCCACCATCAAACGCCGGGGAAGTTTTTTGCTCTACCATCCTTATGACAGTTTTTCACCGGTAGTGGATTTTTTGCAGGCGGCGGCCCACGATCCGCAGGTGTTGGCGATCAAGCAGACATTGTACCGGGTCGGGCGTAATTCGCCGGTGGTCAACGCCTTGTTGGAGGCGCGGGAGCAGGGCAAGCAAGTGGCGGTGTTGGTCGAACTCAAGGCCCGTTTCGATGAGGAAAATAATATCGTGTGGGCCAGGGCGTTGGAGCGCGCCGGGGTTCATGTGATTTACGGGTTGATGGGGTTGAAGACGCACGCCAAGATGTGTATGGTGGTGCGCCGCGAGCCTGAAGGGATGATGCGCTACGTCCATCTGGCCACCGGCAATTATAACGCGGTGACGGCGCGCGTTTATACTGACCTGGGGTACTTCACCTGTGACCCGGCCATTGGCGCTGACGTATCCGACTTGTTCAACGCTCTGACTGGCTATTCGCGGAAAGACCGGTATAACAAACTTATCGTCGCGCCGATGTCCATGCGCGAACAGATCCTTGACCGGATCGATCGGGAGATTGTCCAACATCAACGGTATGGGAATGGCTACCTGGCATTTAAGATGAACCAGTTGGTGGATAAGGACTGCATCCAGGCGCTCTATCGGGCATCCCAGGCGGGCGTGCGGGTGGATTTACAGGTGCGGGGCGTCTGTTGTATCCGTCCCGGCGTTCCCGGCATCAGCGAGTCTATCACCGTGACATCGGTGGTGGGGCGCTTCCTGGAGCATACCCGCATTTTCTACTTCCACAACAATGGGGAGGAAGAAATGCTGTTGGGCAGCGCCGATCTGATGCCGCGCAACCTGGATCGCCGGGTGGAGACGCTGTTCCCGCTGGACGATCCCCTGATGTTGGCCTCCGTGCGCGACAATATTTTGAAGGTACACTTGCGCGACAATGTGCAATGTCATCAACTTATGTCGGATGGCGCTTACCGGCGATTACATCCCGAAGAGGGACAAGAAGTATGGAATACCCAGTTGTGGATGTTGCGCCATCGGGGAGTTTGGGACCTGGAGGATTGATAGATGAAAGGACGGTAAAGCCCACCGCGCCGGGGAACTCCCGGCGCGGTGGTGGTTTATGTCTAAAGCTGCGCGACGGCGTCTATCAGCGCCTGCGTCACGACCTCAATGGCCTGATAGCCGTTGATGTCCTTCAAAATCCCTTTGGCGCGGTAGTAATCAATGAGGGGGCTGGTCTGATTCCAGTAGACCGCCAGCCGGTTGCGGACGGTTTCCGGTTTGTCGTCGTCGCGCTGGTAGAGATGTTCACCGTGGCACTTCCCGTGTGGGCACGTTTCAAAAGGCTTGAACATCTTGTGGAACGGTTCCTGGCACTCGCGGCAGATCAATCGCCCGCTCAGGCGGCTGACGATCTCCTCGTCGGGCACCTGGATGTTGAGTACCAGGTTGATCTGCACGCCCTTTTCGGCCAGCGCCTTATCCAACGCGGCGGCCTGGGCGAGGGTGCGCGGAAAACCGTCGAGCAGTGCGCCCCCGGCGCAGTCGGGCTGTGACAGCCGATCCAGCACCATCGCAATCGTGATGTCGTCGGGCACCAACTCGCCCTTGTCCATAAACGCCTTGGCCTGGAGTCCCAGTGGGGTGGCATTCTTGAGATTGTAACGGAACAAATCGCCGCTGGCGACGTGCGGCAGTCCTTGATTTTCCCCCAGCACACTGGCTTGCGTGCCCTTGCCGGAGCCGGGCGGGCCGAGCAGGATAATGTATTTTGGATTTGCGGTCATTGGTCTCTCCTTAAAAATGGTTGAAGAATACTGAGAACGGCCTTATTTTACAGTATACTGATGGCTTTGGCAATTTGCCGGAAAAAGTCCGAGGTTTGGAACTGTCCCCAGAGGGTGGGGAAGGCCGCTACCTTCTCTTGAATCTCTTGCTGGCGGCTGGCGTGATACCGCGCCACGTCGGGGGCGACGAGGGGGGGGGAATTGACCGGCGCACGGGGCGTTGTCGGTGTCTCCAACGTGCCCCACATCCAAAAGTGGTTCAGCCGGTTGCAGGCGATCACGGCGTCTTGTAAATCGCCCAGGTAATCTTGCAGAGATTTGAGTTGCTCGATGGGCGCGGCGATTTCCGGCCCCACAATTCCCTGGAAAAATTCCAGTGTGTAGCGCAGGTACTTGATGGCGATACGGAGTTGGTGGTAGCGCGCCAGGGGAACGTCGGGACCGCGCAGCCACTCATCGTAGGCGCGTACCTCACCTAGCCGCCGGTAAATGATCTCCGGCGCGACGTGGCTAAGACGGTGTGGGGCGATTTGTGTGGTGGAATGAAACTGCCAGGGTTCCTTGAGGGGGTGTTCCAGCAGTTCCTCCAAAGCTGTTTTGAACTTGGTATAGGCGGCGCCCTCCAGATACACTTCCAGCGCGGCGCGCGCGCGTTGGTGGGCCTGTTCCCAGGCCTGCCACAGGGGCGTCAAGTCGGGGCGGGAATCGGGCGGCTGCGCCTCGACATACGCCGTTAATTTTTCGTGGTACACATCCAGGTCGCGGACGGCGCCCAGTATGTGGGCGGTGCGCTTGAGCCGCTTCAGGTGCGGGGAAAGGTCCTCCATGTCCAGGTAATCCCGATAGATGCGGAACGCCGCGCGCATCCGCCGGGTGGCGACGCGCATATCGTGCAGGGCTTCAATGTTGGTTCCCAGGCGCGTCGCGGCTTCTTGCGCCACCATGCACTGGAAGTGAAAGCGCAGTGTTTTCCGCGCCGCCTCGGTCATGGTATCATCCGGCCGGATACCGATGGTTGCTTTACTGCCCGGAGTATTCGTGACGCCAATCCCGGCAAAGTGCAGCCCTCGCTCGAATTTTGACGATAGCTGCGGTTCCAGGTGGTACGTATCTTGCAGGAAAGTCACCATAGCCGCCAGGTCTGCTTCGCTGCCGTCGGGCTGAAGCTCGATCTCTAGCTCCATATAGGATTGCGTGTGTTTTCCGTGCGCCTGCTCGACCGTGTCCAGACTGAACTCGGCGACCCGTCGTTTCCCTTGCTGCACGGAACGTTTCTGACGGATTTGCCGCAGTCGGAGTAATTCCTGCCAGGGCGCATCCTGGATAAAGCTGAGAACCTGTGCCTGCACCGGACTGGCGGGCCATTGTTGCGGCAGCAGCGGATTGGGGATGGGCGTCTCGAGTTCTTCGCGCCGGTGGGTGGCGGATTGCGCTGCTCCCAGCGATTTCAAAGTGACGGTATACTCTTCCCCAATTTGACGGATGCGGCACGCATAACCAGCGCCCATAATGCGCCGATCGGGCGTATCCCAATACGTGTCTTGCACTATCTGGGTGACGCCTTCCTGGATCGCAAAACGCTCTATCCGGCGTATAGACTGTAGGATCAGGTAAGTATCCGGGTTGGGAATGCGAAATTTCGCCTCAATTTCCATCATATCGGGTCTCTCTGTGGAAGTTGATTACATTGTAGGTGAGTTTGGAGGGTTGACAAATTGCTGACTCGCGAGGTTGCTATGTGGTTGGGGGACGTCGCCTTGACCGGCGACCCGGCGCAAGACGTGCCGGCGGTGTTGACTGCGCGCGGCTATCCACAGACAGCAGCGCATTGTGCGCACGTCGCGGCTGAAGCCAAAGCTCTGGCAGAGCGGTTTGCCGCCGATGGTCGGGCGGCGGAATGGGCCGGGTGGCTTCACGACGTGGGGGCGCTCATTCCCCTGGAGCAGCGGGTGGCGTTGGCGCGGGCCTGGGGGATCGGCGTCTTGCGAGAGGAGGCGCGCTTGCCCATGATTCTGCATCAAAAGCTGGCCGTGCCGTTGGCGCGTGAGGGCTTTGGGGTGCGGGAGGTTGCTGTGTTAAGCGCGATTGGCTGCCACACCACACTCAAATCTGACGCGGCGTTGTTGGACAAGGTGGTGTTTCTTGCGGACAAAATTGCCTGGGATCAGGAGGGGCCACCGCCCTATCTGGCATCGCTGCGCGCCGCGTTGACCCATTCACTGGATGCGGCAGTGTGCGTCTATTTGAACTATCTCTGGGAACGCCGCGCCACATTGTCGGTAGTGCATCCCTGGCTCGTTGCCGCCTACCGGCAACTGTGTGGCGTGGCGCAGTCTTGGAGTTAGCCTAAGCTCCAGTTTTTTGCAGCACGAAGCTATAATAGAGCGTGGCTTTGTTTTGGAAGCGGCGATAGATGCGTGTTCCCTTACTTCCGGCAAATTCCTGAAACACGTTGATCAACAGCCGGGGCACGCCGCGTTTGATTTGCACCAGTTTGCGTTCGTGATCGGCATCCAGCGCGGCGACGACGTTTTCTGTGATGTCAGTGCGGCGGACGCACTGCATACCGGTCTGTTCCAGTTGTTGGTGGAGCGTGTCCCAATCTTCCTGATCCCGGAAATCGGCGAACAGGAAATGCCCGCCAGGGCGCAGGATGCGGCGCACTTCGGCCAGGAACGTGTCCATGTTGGGGTAACAATGCGAGGACTCCACGTTGACCACGGCGTCGAAGCTGGCATCATCGAAGGGCAGATTGCCGGCGTCGCCAGGGACGAAACTCAACCCCTCCATGATGTGGGTACGGTTGCACAGGGACACGGCTTTGGGCGAGAAATCCACGCCCACCATCAGTCGGGGATTGAGATAGCGTTTGATGTACGCCGCCCCGCCGCCGCGCCCGCTGCCTACTTCCAGCACTTTTGCCCCCAACAGACTGATTGCCCCGGCAACGTGGTGGTACAGTTGAATGCAGAAGCGATTGGGTTCATCCTCGTGACTTAACGCGGGCGCCGGTGTTGCCGGGTCCAGATGTTCATAGCCATAATTCATAAATGTCCAGTCGCGTTTTTGGTACATACCCGCCATAAACTGGTACATAACCCGCTTTGAGAATTTGTTAAAGCGTGGCGACATTCCACACAGTTTACTGTAGATACTTGCAATCATGCTCCCTTTCCCTTTCCTTGGTGATGGACGCTCATTATACCTGATGTAGCGATTCTGGCGATGCCGCCTTTAAAAGATTTTTCGGTTGCGGGTTATGTCCGCAACCGAAAAACACCCCCCAAATTCCTGGGCCTATAGAGAAAGCACCGTCGCTTTCCCTAACGGTGCTGCTTTTTCTTCTTGAGGATGAGAATAAGGCCCAGCCCCACGGCGACGCCCATCACGACGGCGGGTACCCAGGGCGGGGTCTCTGGCAGAGGCTCCGGCAGGTGCGCCGGCGGGACTTTGGCTGCGCTCCAATTGACGCCTTTGGAGACGGCGCCGGTAGTTTCCACGTCCGTAAAGTCGGCGCCGGTGACTTCAACGCGCGACAACCTGGCGCCGGTCAACTGCGCGCCGGTCAGGTCGGCGTCCTTGAGATTGATCCCCGCGATGTTGGCGCCCGTCAGGTTTGCGCCGCACAGCTTACCGCCTTGTAGATTGACTCCCACGAGTTTGGCGTCCATCAGATCGGCCTCGGAGAGATCGGCTTTTTCCAGGTTCGCACCCATGATTCGCGCCGCCGCCATTTTTGCTTTGCTGAACACCGCCTGCGCCAGATTGACGCCGGCCAGATTCGCGCCGGTCAACTGGGCCTGGGATAAATCGGCACCGGCCATCTCCGCGCCGGCGAAAAGCCCGCCTGCGAGGTCTGCCGCGCTGAGATTCACCCCACTCATTTTCAGGCCGGCGAATTTGGCGCCAGGCAGCGCCAGCCCGCTGAGATCGGCGTTGGTCAGGTCGCGCCGCGTCCGCAGGGACTCCAACAGTTGTTCTGCTGTCATTTTGGTTTCTGTTGCTTCACTCATTTGAACGCTCCTTTGTTATACACTTGGGTAAGGGGGCATTTTGAGCACGCGGAGCGTGCTCAAAATGCTCAATGCAATGGCATTCTATACGTGATAATAGCCCAAAAGTCGTAGACGAAAAGCAGGCTTGACAAGCGGTTATAAGGTCTTATAATATTATAAAGATATACCAAACTTTGTCTGATGCTTTATGATTGATCGCAATTCACCTATCCCGTTATACTATCAACTCAAACAATACTTCACGAAGCAAATGGAATCCGGCGCGCTACACTCCGGCGACCGTTTGCCCACCGAGATGGAATTGTGCGAGCAGTTTGATATCAGCCGCGCGCCGGTCCGCCAGGCCCTGTCGGAATTGGCGCGCGAAGGGCTGATCTACCGGCGCGCGGGGCAGGGGACGTTTGTGTCGCCGCGCGCGGGGGCCGGGCTGGAACAGAAGACGACGATCCGGGTGCTGGCTCATTCCGACGTGCGCTGGATGGCCTCTTTGGAGGACGCGGTGCGTTATTGGAACGGGCGTCACCTGGAGCACGAGGTGCGCCTGGATATTGCAATGTATCCTCGCAGCGAATACCACCAGGTTCTGCGACGGGCTGTGGCGCAGGGCAACGCGCCGGACATTATCCCGTTGGATTATGCCTGGATTACCGATTACGCCCACAATGGCTATATTGCGCCTCTAAACTCTCTGGATTCGTTGTGGGTAGATGAAGTTCTGCAAAACCTGGAACTGCCGGTCATCAAAAACAGCACGGTCAACGGTCTTTTGTACGCGGTGCCGGTCCAGGCGGATATTACCGGGCTGTGGTATCGCAAAGATTGGTTTGCGCAGGAAGGGTTAACGCCGCCGCAGACCTGGGAATCCTGGCTGGCGCTGTTAGATCACTTTTCCGATCCACAGGTTATGCAACGCCTGGGTCACGACCACGCGGTGGTGTTGCCCGTGGCCGCGGCTGCCGGCGAGGCGACGGTTAACTTGTTGCTGCCCTTCCTGTGGGTGGCCGGCGGCAATGTGGTGAACGATGCCGGCGACCTGATTTTGAATAGCCCCGAAGTGTATGCCGCTTTGAATTTTCTTCAGGAGATTACGATTAAGCGCCGCGCTTGCCTCCCGGCGGCCTTGCCCACGTTCCGCGTGTGGGATTTGATCCGCCTGTTTGCGCAGAGCCGGGCGCCCATGACTTTGGGTGGGACTTACGAGTGGCCGCGCATTCGGGACGAATGTGATTGGGCGGAAGATGAGTCCGCAACGGCTCAGTATTTGGGCTTTCAACTCATGCCCCGGCCCACTGTAAACACGCCACCGATTGGCTCCCTGGGCGGGACGAGTTGGGCCATCCTCCAACAATCTGCGGTGCAGGAGCTATCCCTGGAGATTTTGAAGCTGGCTGCGTCCACCGAGCTTTCCGCCGCTTTTTGTGGGGAGAATCTCCAAATCTCTCCTTATGTCTCGGTTAATCGTGAGTTGAGCACCGGCGCGCATCCGTGGTTGACGATGATCGTGCCGTTGTTGGAAAAGGCCCGCACCCGTCCGTTGCTGCACAACTATCGGCAGGTCTCCTTGTTCTTGCGGCAGATGTTTGAGCAAATCCTGTGGCGGGGGATGGCGGTCGAGGAGACTGTGCAGCGTACCGTTCAGTCGTTAATGTTGTTGTCGAATTAACACCGTGAGATTTTAAGGAGGTGACTACTGGGCAATCTAAACAGTCAAAAAAAAAGGTTCGATATGGTTCTAACGAGCCGTAAAATCAGGGTGTTGGAAGTCTATTCAATTTAGTTTAGGAGGAGAACATGAAAAAGATTTTCGCGTTTTTAAGTGTTTTGGTCGTGCTGAGCATGGTGATGGCGGGGTGCGGCACCAAGACCCCGGCGCCCACGCCCGCAGCGACGGCGGCCCCCAAGGCCACGGAGAAACCGGCGGCAGAGCCGACTGAGGAAAAGCCGACCGTCTCCGGGACGATTACGTTGTGGCACGCCTGGAAAGAGGAAGAAACCGCCGAACTGAACAAGGTGATTGCGGCCTTCCAGGCGAAATATCCGGACGTGAAGTTCGATGTACTGAGTGTACCCTATGAGGACTTGCGCGGTAAGTACGAGACGGCGACCGGCACCGGCGGCGGGCCATCCGTGTTGATCGGGTCGGCAGATTGGGGTCCTGCACTCTACGACGCCGAACTGGTAGCCGACCTCTCCGGCATGGCGAGCACCGAATTCCTGCGCACGATCAACGCGGCTGCAATGGGCGCAGTCAAGTATAAGGGCGCCCTCATCGGTCTGCCGCAAACCATCAAGGGTGTGGTGATGTTCCGCAACAAGAGCATCATCGCCGAGGCTCCGGCGACGTTTGACGACCTGGTTGCGGCGGCGAAGGCCGCTACAAAGGGCGACGTGGTGGGCGCAGACCTGGAATACGGGTTCTTCTTCGCAGCAGCGCACCTGAACGGGTTGGGCGGCCTGCTGATGGACGACAAGGGCAATCCGCTGTTCAACGATGCGAAGGGCGTGGAATGGATCAACCTGCTCAAATCCTTCAAGGATGCCGGCCCAACTGAGTATGGCACCGATAATGACGTGAACCTGTTCAAGGCCGGCAAGGCGGGCATCATCATTGACGGCACCTGGAACATCGCCGGGTTGTCCGAAGCGATTGGCGCGGACAATCTGGCGATTGACCCCTGGCCGACGCCGCTCTCCGGCTACGTCCAGACCGAGAACATCTACCTGGGCGCCAATGCTACGGGCGACGATCAGAAGGCTGCCTGGGCGTTTATGGAATACTTCTTCTCCGCCGAGGCGCAGGGAATGTTGACAGCCGCCGGACACATTCCCGCGACGGTGGGCGTCGAAGTGACCGATCCGTTGATGAAACAGGCCGCGGTCGCGTTTGAAAAGGGGACGGCATTCCCGGTCATCCCCGAAATGGGTGCGTACTGGGAAGCGATGGACAATGCGCTGAAGTCGGTCTTCGACGCTGGCGCGGATCCGCAGGTAGCGCTACAGCAGGCGTTCAACAGCGTCACGGCGAAGGTTGCTGAGACGCGCGGACAGACGCCGCCTGAGCCGGAAACCATCGGCACCGTGACGCTGTGGCACGCCTGGAAAGAGGAAGAAACCGAGGGTCTGAACAGGGTGATTGCGGCCTTCCAGGAAAAGTATCCAGATGTGAAGTTTGATGTACTGAGTGTGCCCTATGATGACTTGCGCGGCAAGTACGAGACGGCGACCGGCACCGGCGGCGGGCCATCCGTGTTGATCGGGTCGGCAGACTGGGGCCCCGCGCTCTACAACGCCGAGCTGGTGGCCGATGTGACTGAGCTGGCGAGCACCCCGTTCCTGGCCTCCATCAACGAAGCAGCGCTGGGCGCGGTGCAGTATAAGGGCGCGCTGGTCGGCCTGCCGCAGACCATCAAGGGCGTGGTGATGTTCCGTAACACGAGCATTATTGCCGAGGCCCCGGCGACGTTTGACGACCTGGTTGCGGCGGCGAAGGCCGCCACCCAGGGCGACGTGGTGGGCGCAGACCTGGAATACGGGTTCTTCTTCGCGGCGGCGCACCTGAATGGCGTGGGCGGCGCGCTGATGAATGATGCCGGCGATCCGCTGTTCAACGACGCGAAGGGTGTGGAATGGGTCAACCTGCTCAGCTCCTTCAAGGATGCCGGCCCGACTGAGTATGGTACCGATAATGACGTGAACCTGTTCAAGGCTGGTAAGGTGGGTATCATCATTGACGGCACCTGGAACATCGCCGGGTTGTCCGAGGCGATCGGCGCCGATAAGCTGGCGATTGACCCCTGGCCGACGCCGCTCTCCGGTTACGTTCAGACCGAGAATATCTACCTGAACGCCAACGCCCAGGATACGGACAAGGCGGTGGCCTGGATGTTTATGGAATTCTTCCTCTCCGCGCAGGCGCAGGCGATTCTGGCCGATGTTGGCCACATCCCGGCCACCGTCGGGGTGGAGATCAACGACCCGTTGATGCAGCAGGCGGCGGTCGCGTTTGAAGGCGGCACGGCATTCCCGGTCATCCCCGAAATGGGAGCTTACTGGGAGGCGATGGACAACGCTCTCAAGTCGGTGTTCGACGCGGGCGCGGATCCCGCCGAGGCGTTGCAGGCAGCGTTCGACAGTGTCACGGCGAAGGTTGCTGAGACGCGCGGGCAATAGGCGGGCGGAGCCTTTTGATGAGTAGGGTACAGGTGGGGGGGCAATATACCCCTCACCTGTATTTTTTAAGGTCGAGAGAATAAAAAGTGTGTTTTTGCGGACGGTGTACCGTCCACAAAAACACACCCATTGATCCGCCGCAGCGGTTGGATGAAAAAACTTTCTCAACGGATGTAACGGATGTTTTTTTCCGTTTAATCCGTTCAATCCGTTGAGGCTATTGTCAAGGGAATTCATCATTAACCTGGGTTCACCAGCGGTTGGATGAAAATTTCACGCGAAGACGCCAAGTTCGCCAAGTCTTGTTTTTTACTTTGCGTCTTTGCGCCTTTGCGTGAAACAGTCTTGTATTTTCAAAGGAGGTAACTGTGGTAGCCAAATCAGCAACTCAACCTGTGGGCGCGCGCAAGAAGGGGTTTGGCGCGTTTCTCCAGCGGGTGAAGGATTCGCGCACGGCGTGGACGTACATTGCGCCGGCCGGCGTCCTGATGTTCTTCATCACGCTGATCCCCCAATTTTATCAAATTTGGATGTCTTTTACCGATTATCGTGTCAAGAACCTGCGTTTCGTGATTTTTAACCCTGCCACCTGGGAAAAGTACGCGCCGCCCTTTGTCGGGCTGGATAACTTCATCAAGATTTTGACCAACTCGTTGGCCTTGGAAAACTACAACTTCTGGCGGCTGCTGCTCTTCAATCTGGTCTGGACGGTGGTGAATGTGAGTTTTCACGTGGGGTTGGGCGTCGCCATTGCCCTGGCCCTGAATACTCCCAAGTTGATCGGGCGGAAAATCTACCGGGCGTTGTTTGTGCTGCCCTGGGCCATCCCCGGCTACATCACCGCGCTGACGTGGCGCAATATGTACGACGACCGGTTTGGGGCGTTCAACCAGTTGCTGGCGCTCTTCAACCAGTGGTTTGGCACGCACTTTGCTACGGATACGCGCTGGATGACGGTGGCGCAGCCGCCGATAGGCGGCCCACTGGCGTTCTTGCCGCTGGCTTTTTACTGTATCCTGCTCGCCAACATCTGGCTTGGTTGGCCGTTTATGACCGTGGTGGCGACCGGCGCCTTACAATCCATCTCTGCCGACCTGTACGAGGCGGCTTCGATGGATGGGGCGGATGGCTGGCGGCGGCTGTGGTACATCACCTTGCCGCTGATCCGCCCGGCGATGGTGCCGGCGGTGATGTTAGGCTCGATCTGGACGTTCAACAGCTTCGCGCCGATCTACTTTATCTCCCAGGGCGGGCCGTTTGGTCAGACGGAAATCCTGGTGACGCAGGCGTACAAGCTGGTGTACAACCAGCGATTGTACGGCGTCGGCGCAGCCTTCAGCCTCGTGGTGTTCTTTATCCTGCTGGGCATCACGTTGATTCAGAACCGCGTGACCCGCGCGACGGAGGCTTACGATGTCTAGGAAGCAAAAGGACATTCTCAACCAGATTTTGATCCAGATTTTCTTGCTGTTGGTGACGGCATCGGTGTTGTTTCCCATCCTGTGGATTGTCTCGCTGGCGTTGGACCCGCGCAATATTGATAAGCCGTTGGAGTTGCGTCTGATCCCACCGGGCGCGTCGTTTGCCGCGTTTCATCGGGTGCTCCTCGAACCGTTCAAGTTGCTGTGTTCCGATCCATCGGACGTGACCTCGTGTATGACGTTTGGCCGGTTGTTGGGCAACAGTCTGTTGGTCGCGTTGGGCACCAGCGTGGTGGCAGTGCTGCTGGGTGCCTCGGCTGCCTATGCCTTCTCCCGCTTCCGCTTTATCGGACGCGAGGCGGGGATGGTGGGCTTTATTGCGCTGCTGATGTTGCCGGCTTCGGCCACCGTCGGCGCGCTGTACGTGTTGTTGAGCCAGATCAAATTCGGCGCAGAGACGCTGCGCACGACGCTGCCCGGCCTGATGCTGGCGTATGCGTCCGGCACGCTGCCCTTTGCGATCTGGAACCTCAAAGGCTACTTCGACACGGTGCCGCGCGAGTTGGAAGAGGCCGCCAAGATTGACGGCGCGTCGGCCACGCAGACGTTCTTCCAGATCATGCTGCCCCTCTCCTTGCCCGCGCTGGCCGTGACGGTGCTCTTCTCGTTCATGTCCGGCTGGACGGAGTTCGCGCTGGCGTGGACGCTCCTCGAAGCGCCCAGCCGCTTCACGCTGGCGATGGCGTTGCGTTCGATGCAGGGGCAGTTTTCTACCCCCTGGTCGGATTTTGCCGCCATGTCCATCCTGATGAGTTTGCCGATTATCCTCTTCTTCTTCCTGGCGCAGCGGTACATCGTTTCCGGCCTCACGGCGGGCAGCGTGAAGTAACGATTTTACTCATCAGCAGATTAAGCAGATTTAGCAGATTACATTCGACAAACGGATCAAAAATCTGCTTAATCCGCTAAATCTGCTGACAAACACAGCACTATGTCTGACACGTATTATCGGGAGCGGGCGGCGCGGCGGGCGCGCTTGTGGGGCATCGTCGGCGGGCTGGTGGTTTTGACGATTCTCGTGGCGCTCGGCGTGCGCAGCCTGTACTACGATCCCTGCACGCGAGGGTTTGACCGCGCGCCCGAAGCGGTGGCGTCGGCCTACGTGGCGGCGCTGACACGCGGCGACGCCGCCGGCGCGCAGAGCTGCTGGCAGCATCAGGCCTACTACGATCTGGCCGCCGGCTGCTCGGAAATCTGCCTGTCGCGCCTGGGGAAGGCCGGCTTTGTCGTCGAATCCGTCGCGCCGGGGGTCACGGTGACGGAGGCCGGGCGGGCGAGCCTCACGGTTGCTGTATCCGTGCTGTGCGAGGAAAGCGGCGCACAACAGACGGGGGAGTTGGTGTTGGACAGCGTTCGGGCTAACGTCCCCTGGAGACACTGGATGATTGTGTACAGCACGGTGGGAGGCACGGTCGCTCAAGCGTGGTGTGATTAGCGAAATCTATAGAGGCGCAAAGGCGCAAAGACGTGAGAAACTTTGCGTCTTTGCGTCTTTGCGTTTAAATTTGGACGCAGAGGCACGCTGATGGACGCTGATTTTTTAAATCCGTGTTCATCCATGTTTTTCCGTGTCCCATTATTACAGGCGAGGGGGCAGTAAGGATGAATGTAAAAACTTATGGGATAAAAGCGCCCTGGCTGCGCGTTGCGCTGCGCGTGGCGGCTATCGTGCTGGTGACGGCGGCGGCGTGGATGTTGCGGATGCGCGCGGTGGAGCTTTTGCCCATTGATTACGACGAGGACGATTACCTGCGCGCGGCGCAGCAGTACCAGGTCGCCATCCAAAACGGCGATTGGGGCGCGTTGACCCGGCTCAACTACCGCCCGGAGCATCCCCCACTGGCGAAGTTGGCGTATGGAATGGCGTTGGTTCCACTGCCCCAAGTCTCGGAAATCCCCGACCGCCCTACGTCGGCCAGCCCGGCGGCGTCGTTGCCGCAGCCGCATCTGCGCGTGGCGCGCACCGTCGCGGCAGCCTCCAACACCCTGGAGGTCTTGTTGCTGGCCTGCCTAAGCCCGCTGGCGGGGCTGTGGCTGGCGATTCACACGTTTACCATCAAATACACCGCCCAGGTGATGTTAGAAGGTTTGCCGGCCTTCACCGCCGCGTTGACCGTGCTGACTTATGAGCAATCGCGGCGTCACGCCGGGGTAGGGGAGCGCGGACACACCGGCTGGCTCGTCATCTCCGCGGTGTTTCTGGGGCTGACGGCGGCAGGGAAATATCTATATTGCGTCGCGGGTCTCGCCGTGTTGGTTCACTGGCTCTGGCAAACCTACCCAACGACGAAGACCGGGGGGCAAAACCCATTCTCGCCGGCAGAATTAAAAAAAATCCGTTTCAATCCGTTTCATCCGTTGAGACTCTTTGCCCGCTGGTTAGGCCCGGCGCTGCTCTGGGGACTGTTGGCAGTGGCCGTGTTCGTGGCGGCTTCTCCTTATCTGTGGCCCGCGCCGGTCGCGCGCCTGTGGGATTCGCTGGCCTATCACGGCGCGTACACCCAGAGTCAGGATGTGCAGGGGGCTGGCTTGCCTCTCTGGCAACCTATGGTGTGGCTGACGGAATCCGTCCCCTGGCATCCGGGCGTGTTCGTGGTGTGTCTGGACGCCGTCATCACGTTACTGGCCGTCCTGGGGCTGCCGTCCCTGTGGCGATGCCGCCCTCTCTACGCCCTCTGGCTGCTGATTGGATTTGGCTTCTTGCTGATCTGGCCGACCAAGTGGCCGCAATACATCCTGGTGTTGACGTTCCCCCTGTCTCTCGCGGCTGCCGAGGGCGTCCGCGCGCGGCTCTGGCTGCCGCTGCGCGCCTGGCGGCGTGACTGGCGGCGGGCCGCGCCGGCGACGGGGCGCGTGATGCGGCGTGAATTGCGCGCCGCGCTTCCCTGGCTGGCGCCGGGCGTTATCGTGCTGGCGCTCATCACGTTCTACCCGCTGATCTTCCAAGTCGGCATCGCGCTGACCGATTTCAATACCACGTCCATCAAGGATGGTATCCAGGGTGGCATCGGGCGCGAGCTATGGAAGGGCGTGACCGGGCGGGCGGAGCCGGTGCAAGTGGATATCTTTGCGCGTAGCCGCCCATCGAGCAAAACCGTGCGTTACGTCGGGATCGGGACCTTTCTGGATTTTATCTCCGCCGGCGGGATGGGGTTGTTGGTCTTTGAAGGGGTATGGACGGCGGCGGCGGTGGGGGCGCAGGCCGCACTGGGCGTCGGTGTGGCGCTGCTGCTCCACCGGCCCGGCGTGTGCTTCAAACCCTTCTGGCAGACGCTCTTCGTGCTGCCCTGGGCCATCCCCGAATTTGTTGGCGCGCTGGTGTGGATGCAGATCTTCGATCCGCACTACGGCTGGTTCTTCCTCGGCGCGAGCTTCCCAGAGACGCCCGGCTATCCACTGGCGCAGACGCTGGCGCAGTGGCAGCAAAACCCCAATTTGGCGTTCTGGGTTTTGCTGATTGCCGGCACGTGGATGGGCTTCCCCCTGATGATGCTGGCGGCCTTGGCAGGCCTGAAGATGATTCCCACCGAGGTCTATGATGCGGCGGCGATAGATGGCGCGAACGGCTGGCAGCAATTCCGGGCGATCACCTGGCCGCTGCTGCTGCCGTTGCTGGCCCCGGCCTTGATCATCCGGGGAATTTACGCCTTCAACCAATTCTATCTGTTCTACGTCCTGAATCCGCCGTATCCGCTGACCACCCTCGCCAGCCTGTCCTATTATATTTTTGATTCCACCGGGAAATACGCGGTTTCGGCGGTGATCAACGTGTTCACCGTGATCGTCCTGATTCTGTCCCTGCTGTGGTTCAACCGGGTAAGCCGGGCGGGGAAGGGGGTGACGTATGCGTAGAAGAGTATCGCTTTCCCAACAAGTAGTCTATCAACTGCTCCTGGCAGCGGTCGCGTTATTTGTGCTGCTGCCGATTTGGGGGATGGCGCGGCTGGCCTTCGACGAGACGCTGAAAGGCGCGCCGGTGACGTTTACCGTGTGGCCGACTAAATTTTCGCTGGAAGCGTTCCGCAAAGCCTGGCAGACGCCCTTGCAGTCCCTCTCATTCCTGGGACTGTTGCGCAACAGCCTGATCGTCTCCGGCGGCGCGGCCTTGAGCGCGGTCGTTCTGGGCGCGAGCATGGCGTATGCCTTCGCGCGGCTCCGCTTTCCGGGGCGGCAGGCGGGATTGTTCGCTCTGTTGCTGGGGACGCTTTTGCCGCAAGTCGCGCTGATGACGCCGCTATACGTGCTGCTGACGCGCCTGGGGATTCGCGCGTCACTGTTCGGCCTGATGATCGTCTACATGGCGTTCACGACGCCGTTCTGCGTCTGGAATATGCGCGCCGCGTTCCAGGCGATTCCCGAAGAATTGGAGGAAGCCGCGTTCCTGGAAGGGGCCGGGCGTCTGACGGTCTTCTGGAAGGTGACGCTGCCCCTGGCCCTGCCCGCCATCGCCGTCGCCGCGCTGTTGACGTTCCTCGTCGGCTACACCGAATTTGCCATAGGCTGGCTGTTCATCGAGCGCGGGGAAAACGCTACGCTGGCGATGGCCGTGTCGGCCATCATGCGGCAGACGCTGCCGTGGAGTCAACTCTCGGCGCTGGCGATCTTGATGAGCCTGCCGGTGGTCGTGATCTTTATTGTCTTGCGCCATTACCTGATGCGCGGGGTGCTGATCGGGGGGATGGAGGATTAACTGAGGCAGTTTGCACACTGTGACAAGCGTGTTATTCTTAAGGATATACGAGTTTCTAACGAGCTGAAAAACAGTGGGTTCAACGCGAAATGAATTTCAAAAGGTGGCAAGAGGGTTTGATAATGCGGCAATGGCGCGGGTTGCATCTTACCGGCAAGTTCCTATTGGCTTTTGGGCTGTTTTTGGGCTTGATCTTGATCATGCTGACAATAAGCTACATTGCCGTAGCTGAGGTGCGTTACGAGATCGCGCACGCGATTCTGGCGGACGCGGAAATTCAATCCGTCTATGCGCGGGTTGAAAAAATTGAACGGCGGGCGACAGTTGCGCTGGCATTGTTGGCATGTGGCGGTGGTGTGGCGGTGTTTTTGGCTAATTGGATGTTGAATGCGCGCATCCTGCGCCATATCCAGCAGGTATTGAGGGCGGCCCGCGCTTTTCAGGAGGGGGACCTGGACGTGCGAGTGCGCGAGGAGGGGGATGACGAATTGGGGCAGTTGGCCGGATCGTTCAACGCGATGGCGGCGCAGGTCAAGTCCAAAGTAGTTGAAATGGCCGCCCTGAATCAAGACCTGCGAGCCGGCGAGCGCAAGTATCGCAAGCTCTTTGAGGATTCTCAGGACACTATCGTTATCACAACCCTGGAGGGAGTGTTGTTGGACATCAACCCGGCGGGGACGCAGTTGTTAGGTTACCCGCAGTCTGAGTTGGTGGGGCGCGACATTCGCAACCTGCTGGTGCTGCCGGCGCAGTACGAAGTCTTCCGCGAACGGTTTTTAATGGTCAGTGCGTTTAACCTGGAGACGCAGATGATGCGCTCCGAGGGTGTGGTGATTGACGTGCTGCTCAACGCCACCGTTCAGCGGGCCGACGATGGGACGCCCACCGGTTTTCAAATCATCCTGCGCGATATTACCGAATCGTTGAAATCCGAGGCGGCTTTGCGTTTGACCCAGTATTCGGTGGAGCATAGCTCCAACATGATCTTTTGGGTGGATGCCGAAGCGCGTCTGAAATATGTGAATGAAACAGCCTGCGCCTGTCTGGGGTATTCGCGCGCGGAGTTGTTATCTCTCTCCCTTCTTGATATCAACCTTTTCTGGTCTCCCAAAGTGTGGGAGATGAATTGGCAATGGCTGAAACAAGAGAACGTCACCACCTTTCGCTCCCTTTACCGGCGCAAGGATGGCACCTCCTTCCCGGTGGAAGTGACGGCCAATTACTTGGAGTTTAATCAGCAAGAATACTTGTTTGCCTTCGCCGTGGATGTCACCGAGCGCCAGCAGGCGGACGCTGAACGCGCGCGATTGCTGGCGCAAGTGCGCGAGCAGGCCTTGCAGGTGCAGCAGATTGTGAACACGGTGCCGGAGGGGGTGCTGCTGCTAAACGGCAAGCGCCAGGTGGTGTTGGCAAATCCCAGCGGCGCTACCTACCTGCAATTGCTTGCGGCGGCGCAGGTAGGCGATGTCATTGTGCGATTGGGCCAAACATCCCTGGACGAGATCTTGATGATGCTCCCCGAAGGGTTATGGCACGAAATCCAGGAAAATTCGCGCATTTTCCGGGTGATTGCGCGGGCGATTGAAACCGGGCCGGCCACGGGAGGGTGGGTGCTGGCGATCCACGAGGTGACCCAGGAACACGAAATCGAACAGCGCGTGCATCGCCAGGAGCGTCTGGCGGCGGTGGGACAACTCGCGGCGGGCATCGCGCACGACTTCAACAACATTATGGCCGTAATCATCCTTTACAGCCAGTTAGCCATGCGGGATCCGGATCTGTCGCCCAAATTGCGCGATCGTCTGACGACAATTACCCAGCAGGGGCAGCGCGCGTCGGAGCTGATCGAGCAAATCCTGGATTTCAGCCGTAGCGCCATGTTGGATTTGCGCCCCCTGGATTTGACGCCGCTGTTGAAGGAACAGGTGAAATTGTGGCAGCGCACCTTGCCGGAGAATATCACTATCAGGCTGGACTACCCCACCGATCAGTCCGCTATAACTGTGCGCGCCGATCCGACCCGCTTGCAGCAGATGTTCATGAACTTGATCGTCAACGCGCGTGATGCAATGCCGGAGGGCGGGCGGCTGTGGCTCACCCTGGCGCGGGAGGCCGTCGCTGCCGACGCTCCGCCGCCTTTGCCGGAAATGCACGCCGGGGAGTGGGTGCGGATCACAGTACAAGACAGCGGCATGGGAATTCCGCCCGACGTGCTGCCGCACATTTTCGAGCCGTTTTATACCACGAAGTCGCCGGGGAAAGGCACCGGCCTGGGGTTGGCGCAGGTTTACGGCATCGTCGGTCAGCACGAAGGCGCCATTGACGTGACGAGCAAAGTCGGGGAGGGAACGGCTTTCACAATTTATTTGCCGGCGCTTCCGCTCTCCCAGGACGACATGGCATTGGTTGGCGCGTCCCCCATGATTTTGGGGAAGGGCGAAACCGTGCTGATGGTGGAGGACGATGCGGTGACGCGCGCCGCGCTGGCGGAGACGTTACGGATGTTGCATTATAATCCGTTAGAAGCCGCCAATGGCGTGGAAGCTCTGGAGATTTACCGGCAGCGCCGGGCGGAGATCGCGCTGGTGTTGAGCGATTTGGTCATGCCAGTGTTAGGCCGCAAAGGAGCGTTATGAGACGACCACGACAAGAGTCATTTTTCAGCGGTGAGCGCGTGCTGGTGTGGTTTTCTTGTGGAGCGGCAAGCGCGTGCGCGGCAAAGCTGGCAGTGGAACGCTATGACGAGCGCGCCCAGGTCATTTACTGTGACACATTGAAATATGAGCATCCAGATAATCGGCGCTTTATGAGCGATGTTGCACGGTGGATAGGGAAGGAGATAAAAGTCATTCGATCTGACGAGTACACCGATATTTTCGACGTGTTCAACAAGACTGGCTGGCTTGTCGGTGTACGTGGGGCGCGTTGCACGGCTGAGTTGAAACGAAATCCACGGCAGCTATACCAGCGCGTGGGAGACTATCACGTATCTCGATATGCTCAACGTGGCGGGTATTGAATTGCCAGCGATGTACAAACTCGGATACAAAAACAATAACTGTATCGGGTGCGTTAAGGGCAAGGCTGGATACTGGAATAAAATCCGGCGCGATTTTCCAGAAGCGTTTGCACGAATGGCGGCGCAAGAACGAAAAATGAACGTCAGAATTTTACATTGTTTTCTGGACGAGTTACCCGCTGATGCCGGCAACTATCACAGCGAGTACGAGCTAGAGTGCGGCCCGGCGTGCGGCCTAACACCTGCATGAAGCTGACCGCGCTATCAGCCACGCCAGCGGAGATACCTGCATTACCAGCGCGGCAGCTTATGCTATTTAGTTAGGCCGTCAGGAGGCACATTATGAAACGTCTTTTTGAGCGATGTCCAAACTGTGAAACGGATTTATCAAATGCCCTCGCTCGCCATTTCCACGGCAGCGGGGATTATCAAACGTATTTTGAGTATACGTGTGGCGGATGTGGGGCGATTCTTGAAATTGAGGTTGAGGCAATCCCGCAATTTTATTGCACACTGAAAAGCGGCCTAACACCCGTTGCAGGCGACGCCGCAGACGGCGCGCCTGAACACGACGGATGGGCGGACGGGCTTTGGCCCAGGCGCTGCAAGCGGAGAACCCTGCCGTGCGGGTTGTGATCTTGACCGGGCATCCGCTGGATGGGGAAATGTCGGGTTTGCAGGTGGATGGGATAAAGGGCTGGCTGCAAAAACCGCCGACTCTGGAAGGGTTGGCCGGATTGCTGGCAGACGCGCTACAGTCTCAATAACGCGAGGGATTCACCGCGGAGTACGCAGAAAGTGCTGAGATTTTTTATCCTCCGCGCGCTCTGAGGTGAAAAAGCGCCCTTCTGGCGTAATCCATAGAATGACGCTCGCAAGGTTGTTCATTGGCGGGGCAATGTGAAAAAGAACGTACTTCCCTGTCCTTCCTGACTTTCAACGCCAACTTCCCCGTTGAGTTTGTGGATGATGCGCCGCACAATCGAGAGTCCCAGGCCGTGGCCGTCAATGTGCGCCTGGTTGAGACGCTCAAAGGGCAGGAAAAGCCTGGCTTGTTTTTCTGCCGACAATCCTGCACCGTTGTCGTGCACCCAGAAGCGAATGTGCGAACCGGGCAGCGCCCCGGCGAAATCCTTACTCGCCGGCGTGGTGGGGTCATCGAAGCCTAACTCGACGCGGGGAGGGTATCCCCCATATTTGATGGCGTTGCTGATATAATTAGCCCACACCTCTTCAATCCACTGCGCGTACCCCATCGCCGCCGGCCATGCGGCGGGCACGATCAATTCGGCATGACTCTGCTCAATCTGGTAGTCGAGGCGTTTGCGGACCTGCGTTACCAGTTCGGTCATATTAAGCTCCTGAAATTCCACCGTTTCCATTGACCGCACGCTTGCCATGACTAACAATTCGTTGATGATTTCCGACATTTTGTGGCCGCTTTCGCTGATGGCGGCCAGGCCATAATACCGGCGGTCGGTAGACAGTTCGTCGAAACGGGTCGTCAGTAAGTCGCTGAAGCCGACAATGGTGGTCAGCGGACTGCGCAGATCGTGGGCGACCGTGTGGGCAAAGGCATCCAACTCCGCATTCTGCAATTCCAATTCTGTACTGCGCTGGCGTAACGTTGCTTCGGCCTGTTTCATCTCTGTGATGTCGGTGATAGCGGCCAACACACCCACCACCTGTCCCCTTTCCGACAGCGTCTCGGCGCTGATGATGACGGGGATCGCGCGCCCCTCTTTGTGTCGCAGGACGGTTTCGTAACGGGTCTGCCGGCCCTGTGGACACCGACTGACGCGCGCGTAGAGCGGTTCCACCTCCGGCTCAAAGGTGACAAGATTCCAATAATGTCCCATGAGTTCCTGAGCCGTATATCCCAACAGCGTCTCGGCGGCCGGATTGACAAACGTCAATAGCCCTTTGGTGTCTTCGATCAGCAGCGCCTCCCCCACATTCTGCACGATGCGTTCGTTAAACTCTTTCAGCCGGAGGGTCTCTTCGGTGCGCTGGACGTTGCTGATGGCGATGGCGATTTGGCTGGACATGGCCCGCAGCAAATCCAGATCGTCGCGGGTGAAATCCTCTCCATCCATGCGATTCATAGCGGTCAACGTCCCGAACATTGTGCCGCTGTAGTACATCGGGATGACGATGACGGCGCCCACCTCGGCGGCGGCTCGTTGTTTCTGGGCCATGCGATCCTCGCGCGGGTCAGGCCGGGATTTGGTGGACAGTACCGGCTGCTCTTTGGCGACGGCCCAACCGATCAACGTATTAGCCAGTTTTTCAAACGGCGGATGGTAAGGGTGGGGTACACTCGAACGTCCTTCAACGAAGTGCGTTACCTGGAAAGTGTCGGGATCGAACGTGTGCAGCACCACTTGTGCGGCCGGGAGTCTTTGGGTGACGGTGCTGGCAACCGCCTGGAGCATCGTGGGCAGGGTGTCGTAGGAGGCCAGGGCGCGCACGAGGTGATACAACGCCTGCGTTTTGGCGGAACTGGCCTGTAGCGCAGCTTCTACCCGTTTGCGCTCCGCAATCTCGCGTTCCAACTCGACGTTGCGCAGGTGGGTGATCTGGGCCTTCTGCCGCGCGGCGGCTACATGGTGAGCAATTTCGAGGTTGTTCAGCCGATATTTGACGTCGTCGTCAAAAACGCTCTCTTTGATCTGATGGAATTGAGTGTAATGCGCCAGGGCTGCGGCGAAATCCCCTTGCTTTTCTTGGATGGCAGCCAGGCCCTGGTGACAGGTATACATAATCTGGCGCGCGCCGATGCTTTGCGCGAGGTCCAATGCCTGGGAAAAATGCGCGGCGGCCTGGTCGTGCTCCTCTTGCGCCAGGTCAATCTCCCCGATGCCGGCCAGCGTGTTGGCTACCCCGTAATCGTCTCCTTGCGCGCGGAAGATGTCCAGAGCTTGTTCCAGGTATACCAGGGCGGCGGTATGTTCACCCTGGGCCTGGTAAGCTTTTCCCAGGCTGACGAGGGCTTCCGCCTCGCTCTTGGGAGCGCCAATTTGCTCATTTAGATGGATGCTCTCCAGGCCACAGCGCAACGCCTCCTCGCGATGGCCCAATGCCGTGTGGGCCGCTGAGCATTTGCTAAGGATGTCGGCCTGGAGTTTCTGCATGGCGAGTCCTTGGGCCAACGCTGCGCCTTCTTCCAGGGTGTGCAGCGCGGTGGGATAATCGCCGCGGTGCAGGTACAAATTCCCCAGATCGTGCAACACCTGAACTTTGCCGGCGCGATCATCCAGCGTCTCGCGAATATCCCGCGCTTTAAGCAGATAGGTCAGGCTACTGGCATAATCGCTCAGGTGCAGGTAGATGTCGGCAATGGTATCAAGCGCTGCTGCTTGATTTTCCAGTTCGCCCAACTCTTCCAGCAGCGTCAGGGCTTCCAGGGTGCTGCTCAGCGCCACCTCATAGTCGGCTAAGTGCAGATTGAGGCGGCCCAGGTTATGGAGTGAGCTGGCATACCCGGATTTGTAGGGCACTTTGCCGAGTTGCCAACTCAACTGAATGGCTTGCCGGTTGAATTCCACGGCGCGCGGCGCATCACTGTCCCGGAGGGCTTGCGTGAGGTGGTTGAGCAAGTCAACTTTTTCTCGTAAATCTGTTGTGGAACCGAGTTGTTCCAGCCAGTCCGCAATCTTTGTCATAAGGTCTCCGTGACTTACGGCGCGGCCGGCAGGGTGAACCAGAAACGGCTCCCCTTACCGCTCTGGCCTTCAATGCCAACTTCACCCCCCAGTTTGTTGATGATGCGCAAGACGATGGACAGTCCTAGCCCATGTCCCTTGGCATGCGAACGATTGAGACGTTCAAAGGGTTTGAACAAGCGCCGCTTTTCTTCCGCCGTTAGACCCTGTCCGTTATCTTGCACCCAGAAGCGGATGGTAGGTTTCGGACTTTGGGCTTTTTTTGCATTTTGGGCGGCGGCGGCTGGCGAAGTTGGTAGGGTATCCTCTAGTAGCGTAAATCCCAATTCTGTGTAGGGGGCGATGCCCTCTTCAGGGCGGCCGCCATACTTGAGCGCGTTGCTGATGTAGTTGACCCAAACCTCTTCGATCCACGGGGCGTACCCCAGGGCGACCGGCCAGCTTTGGGGGACGACGAGTGTGGCCTGCGTCTGCCGGACCTCCTCATGCAGACTTTCGAGCGCCTCTTTTACGATCGCGCCCATGTCTAGCGGGGTCTGCTGGATGTCTTCGTGGCGCACAATAGAGAGAAGCAACAGCCCATCAATGATCTTGCCCATTTTGCGGCCGTTGCGGGCAATGAGTTCCAGATAGTGCTGCAAATCAGCCGACGACAGCGTCTCGAACGTTTGTTGGAGCACTTCGGCGAATCCCACAATCCGGCCCAGGGGGTTTTGGAGATCGTGGGCGGCGGCGTGTGCAAAGGCGTCCAGATCTTCGTTGCGCGCCTGTAATTCGGCGGTGCGTTGGCGCAATTCCTCCACGAGAATGGCGTTCTCCAGGGCGATGGCCGCCGAGGCCGCCATCGTTTCCACGAGGGTAATGTCCTCGCCGAAATCGCCTTCCTTTTTGTTCACGACTTCCAGTACGCCGATGACCCCTTCCCGCCCCCGTAGGGGGACGGCCAGCAGCGAGCGAGTGTGTAATCCGGTCAATTCATCCACACCAGGGTAAAAGCGGGTATCCTGATGCGCGTTGGGAATGGCGATGCTTTTTCCCTTCAAGGCGGCCCAGCCGGCGATGCCTTGCCCGACCGTTAGGGTCAACTGTGGGGGAATGCTACAGCTCTGCGCAATGTTGCAGAATCCCCGGCAAACCAGGTGATGCTGCATGTGAGACCCATTTTCCCACATCCACAGGGAGGCGCCCTCAGCGTTGAGGGTGTCGGTGACGGCCAGGAGCAGGTGCTCGATCAATTTCTCCGAATCCAACATCGTGGTGAGTTCACGCCCTACTTGATTGAGCAGGGCCAGCTCACGGTTCTGCTTTTGTAAGGCCAGTTCAACCTGTTGCTGCGACAAAGGCTCCTCGTATTGCTGCACGATTTTCTCCTTATAAGGACGGGTCAATCTATGGTGAGCGCCCCGCATGTGGCGGGATCGAAATCAGCCGGCCAGCGCGTGTGATGGTTGTAGGTGGCTCCCTCGAGGCGCGCTCCATCCAGCCGGGCGCGGGAAAGATCGGTCCACAACAGATTAGCCATGCTGAGATTGGCCTGGGTCAGGATTGCGCCTTCGAGATTGGCGCCCAGCAAGTTCACCTCGGCCAATTGACTCTGGGTCATGTCCGCCTGGCGTAGCATCGCTTTGACGAGATGCGCGTTGGTCAGGTCTGCCATACGCAAATCTGTGCCCGTCATAATCGCACCGGCTAACTCTGCCTGAGCCAGGTTGGCGCCGGGGAGAATGCCCCAGCCCAGGTTGGCGCCTGTGAGGTTGGTCAGCATCAACGTGGCCTGGGTGAGGGTGGTGCCAACGAGGTTGGCGCCGGTCATATTGGCCTCTGAAAGGTTGATACCGCCCAGGTCTGCTTCTACCAGATGAACGTTCGACAAATCAGCTTGCACCAGGGAGAGGCTGTAGGAGGCCATGAATAATAGCCCTGCCTCGTACAAAAACAGCACCACCTGTCCTTTATGGGTGGCAGGTAAATGAGGAAGAATCTGTAATGTGCGCGCCTGAACTGTCTTGCGCACCATGGGCAGCTTCAGCCGATCTTGATCCAGCAGTGGTTGCAGCCAGGCAACATATTCATCATAAGTGACCGGCAGGCTATCTTCGTCCTTGTCTTGGGGTTTGGGCTCCGGGGTGTGGACGGATACGCCTATATCCAGATTGCAAAAATCCTCCAGGGATTGCTCGGTCAATTCCAGGCTGAGTTGATTGGCGTGTCGGAGAATGCCATCGCGCGCGGCGGGGTCATTGATGGCTTCGATGAAATGTTGTTGCAGGATGCGCACCTCGGTTAGACGCGGGTGATTCGGCCCAAGGGTGTTGAAAAGGTTCTGAAATCCCCACCGGTAGCGGGCGGATAAGGCTTTACTCATACACTCCATCCTCCAGAAATAAGTCCCGAGTCCCTGGTCTCAAATCCCTAATCCTAAATCTGATGTCGCTGCTGATTGGGCACCTTCGTTCATTAACTTATTTTATATCATATCGCCTGAAGAAGGAAGCGCCGCAGTGCGCCGGGTATGTTTTTACGTTTTTGTATCGTTCTTGTTACGTGGGCGTCACCATGTTTCATATCAAAAAGTGTACCATGAAGGCATCCTGAGCACAAACCACCAAGGAAGAACTCTATGGACATAGCGGACGACGTCAAAACGGAACCGGCGAATAGTATTTTGGTTACTCAGATGGATAGCAGCAGAGCCGCAGGCAAAACTTTATGGGAGGGATTGGCTTTGGCCGCCATCAAGCAAGCCTTCCGGGAAGCGGTCGTCGGGGATTATTCGGCGCTCTGCTGGCTGGTGACGGAGGGACGCGATTGGTTGGCCGCGTTAGGGCTTTCGCCGTGGGTGTTAGACCGTTGGGAAGCAAGGGATCTTCCTGATTGACTTTTTTTCAGTGCATGGTAAGATTTACGTATAATTCAATAAGCTATACGCCTAATGCACCCGGCATCAAGGCCGTGGCGCAGCGGGGGACCCAGTTCAGGGGCGAATCGGCGGCGTTTTAACGCCAACGTAGGGCGAGCTTCTTCGGCCCAAGCCCGGCAGCTAACCTCGTAGGCGTGGAAGAAGGGCACCTAATCAGTTAGGGCGCCCTTTTTTGTTAGGTTTCCTCAGTAGGGCGCCTCGTTGGAACGGTTGTTTTCGACAAGGAGGCGAGACATGCAGCAGGCAGGTAAAAAAGAAGACCCTCTGGAACAGCCCTTTTCTGCGGCGGAGTTCCCCTCTTCGGTTGTGACCACCCTTCAGACCCAGG
Organism: Anaerolineae bacterium; assembly: GCA_034429475.1. Classification (GTDB taxonomy): domain Bacteria; phylum Chloroflexota; class Anaerolineae; order B4-G1; family SLSP01; genus JAKQHY01. The sequence goes on along the minus strand of DAOUGD010000136.1, from coordinate 21,003 downwards.
GCGGCGCGGTGGATCAGGTCAAATTGGCCGTAAAATCCGATCTGGCGCCCGACGGCAAATTTGGCGAGCAATGGTTGTTGGTGGACCCGCGCGATCTGTGGGTCATCGAGCGGCACAACGGGACGGCCAATCTGCGCCATAAATTCGCCCTCGACGACATCCAGGACGCCAAGATCGAGCGCTGCGTCGGCAACGGCCTCATCCAGGTGTCGGTGGCCGAGCAGCCCCACGTCCTCTTGCACTATTCCAACGAATTGACCGCCCGTTTCGGTCGCGTGGCGCACTACTTGCACAGCCGCGCCGAAAACGGCCCCGATTTTCCGGTTCCCGACCCCGACGCCGATGCTCACAAATGCCTGTCGTGCGGGCGCTATCTGCTCGACACTTCCTCCAAGGTGTGCCCCAGTTGTATCCAACGCGGCAAAATCTTCAAACGCCTGGTGGACCTGGCGCGTCCCTACTGGAAGAAAATGGCGCTTATCGTCCTGCTCCTGTTGGCCGGCATCGGGGTGGACCTGGCGCCGCCCTACCTCACCCGGATTTTGATTGACGACGTGTTAAAAATTGGCAGCGGCGGCGGCAACGAATACCTGCTGCCGTGGCTGGTGGGGGGCCTGCTGGTCATTCAGGTCGCGCGGGTGGTCTTGACCATCGTGACCAACTGGATGACGATCAACGTCAGCGCGCGCTTCACGTCCGGCATCCGCGACCAACTGTTTGCCCATCTGAAGAAACTCTCGGTGGACTACTTCGACAAAAACCAGGTGGGACGCCTGATGACCCGCGTGAACCAGGATACCGAAGAGTTGCAGGGCATCGTCTCGCAGATGACAACGTTCGCCTCCAACATCCTGCTGGTGCTGGGGATTGGGGTGGTGCTTTTCTCGATGGCGCCGTCGTTGGGTCTGTACGTCTTGATCCCCACGCCTTTTGTGATGGCGGCGGCCTATTTCTACTATCGTTATATGCAGCCGCACTTCCGCCGCTTCTGGACGGCGCGCTGGCGTTTGAACGCGATGCTGAATACGTTCCTGGCGGGCGTGCGAGTCGTCAAAGCCTTTGCCCAGGAGCAGCAGGAAGAGGATCGCTATCACCAACGCAACACCAACCTGCTCAAATCCCGCTTGCAGGTAGACCTGGCTTGGAGCAAGTTCTTCCCGTTGATCTCCTTCGCGTTCAGCGCGGGTGGCCTGATCATCTGGTACGCCGGCGGTCGCGCCGTGCTGGCCGACAAAATCAGTTTGGGCACATTGATGGCCTTTCTGAGTTATCTGGGGATGTTCTACGGCCCGCTGTCGAACCTGACGCACATCAGCCAGGCGCTCAACCGCTTCCTGACCATTTCGCAGCGCACCTTCGAGATGTTGGACGAGGAGCCGGAAAAAGCGCCGGCGCAGCCGGTGCAACGGACGCGGACGGGCGGGCGGATTGAGTTTGATCGCGTGACCTTCGGCTACGACCCCTATTATCCGGTGATTAAGGACATCAGCTTCAACGTGGAGCCGGGCGAGATGATCGGCATTGTCGGCCACAGCGGCGCGGGCAAGACCACCCTGGTCAACCTGCTGTGCCGCTTCTACGATGTCACGTCCGGCGCGATTCGGATGGATGGCGTGGACTTGCGCGACCTCTCGATGGAGGAGATCCGCCAGCAAATCGGCATTGTGCTGCAAACGCCCTTCTTGTTCTACGGCACGCTGGCCGAAAACATCGCTTACGGCAGGCCCGATGCGACCCGTCAGGAGATTCTCCGCGCGGCGAAGGCTGCCAACGCCCACAACTTCATCACCCGCCTGCCGGAAGGTTACGACACCATCGTCGGCGAGGGTGGGGCGGGCTTGTCCGGCGGCGAGCGGCAGCGCATCTCGATCGCGCGCGCCATCCTGCACAACCCGCGCATCCTGATCCTGGACGAGGCCACCTCTTCGGTGGACACCGACACCGAGCGGCAAATCCAGGAGGCGCTGAACGAGTTGGTGAAGGGTCGCACGACGATTGCCATCGCGCACCGGCTCTCCACGCTCTACAACGCTAACCGTATTTTGGTGATCAACCGGGGCCGCCTGGAAGAGCAGGGGCCGCCCAAGCAGTTGATTGACAACAAGGGGATGTTCTATCACCTGGTGCAAATGCAGACGCAGCTCGCCAGCCTCGACGGCGTGGCGGCGGTCTAGGGAGGAGTCATGACAACGAGTGCGACGACGGCCCCCAAGTCCTTTGAAATCCTTTACCTTGACCCGCAGGCCATTCACTTTGCGCGCCAGGGCGACACGTTGACGCTGACCTTGGCCGACGGCGCGCGTTACCCGCGCGTGATCCTGCGCTCCTGCTTCCCGGTGTCGGATAACACTACGTTTCTCTCGGTGCGCGATGCCGAGGACGAGGACAACGCCGAGATTGGCGTGATCGAGGATTGGGGCCAGTTGGCCCCGGCGGATCGGGAAGCAGTGGCGGCGGAGCTGGGCCTGCACTACTTTGTGCCTGAAATTACCCAGGTATTCAGCATCCGCGAAGAATTGGGCTTTCTGTACTGGAAAGTGCAGACAAGCAAAGGCGATAAAGAGTTCGTGATGCGTAACAGCATCATCCACTATGCGCGTGAAATTGCGCCGGGACACTGGCTGTTGATTGATGTCAATGAGGCGCGTTACGAAATCCTCGACTTTAACGCGCTGGATGCGCATAGCCAGAAACTCATCACGGAGTTTCTGTATCTTTAGGTCGGGGATCATTCCTGTGGTATCGGGGGGAGAAAGCGGAAACGGGGACCGCAATTTTCCTTTGATATAGCGCGCAAGCGCAAAGTTCCTCCTTATGCTGTGGAACGCGCGGTACGGGATTGCCGCGCGTTCCGCATTTTAAAGCCATGCCCCCTCGTTTGACATCTTCACTCCCTTGTTTATACTCTCCTTGCTCTGAAAATAGGGATTGGGGATTGGGGATTAGGGATTGGGACAGCCCAATCCCTAATCCCCAATCCCTAGTCCATTTGGTGACATTTTCATCCAATCGCTGGTGAATTCTGGTCCGCAATGTACGATTTAATTTTTCTTCACGCGCCCAGTGTCTACGATTTCCGCGAGCGGGCTACGTTGTGGGGGCCGATCTCCGATCTGGTGCCCTCGACGCCGGTGTTTGATATGTATCCCCTGGGCTTTGCCACGATGATGGCGTATTTGCAGCAGTCCGGCTTTCAGGTGCGAATTATGAACCTGGCGGCGCGGATGGTGCGCTCGGCGCGCTTCGATCCTGACCACGCGATTGAGGGACTTGAAGCGCGCGCCTACGGCATTGACCTGCACTGGCTGCCCCATGCGCATGGCGCGTTAGAAGTGGCGCAGCGGGTGAAGCGCGTCCATCCCGCCGCGCCCGTGATTTTTGGCGGCTACTCGGCCACCTATTTTCACGAAGAACTTATCCGCTATCCCTGCGTGGATTACGTCCTGCGCGGCGACTCAACCGAGGCGCCGCTGGCGCAGTTGATGGAGCACATTTTGGCCGGAACATCGCCGGTGAATGTCCCCAACCTGACCTGGAAGGACGCCACCGGCGCGATTCACGTTAATCCCCTGACGTATATCCCCACTGACCTGGATCACCTCACGCTGGACTACCATCCGGTCGTGCGGGCCGTGACGCGCGACCGGGACTTGCTGAATTACGTCCCCTTCAGCCATTGGCTGGAATACCCGATCATGGCGGCGTTGTCGGTCAAAGGGTGTACGCAAAATTGCACGATTTGCGGCGGCTCAGCCTTTGGCGCGCGGCGTCTGTCTGGCCGCGAGCATCCGGCGTATCGCTCACCCGAAAAGCTGGCCGAAGACGTGCGCCGGATGGGCGACTTGAGCCGCGCGCCGGCCTTCATCCTGGGCGACCTGCGCCAGGCCGGGGAGGACTATGCGCGGCGCTTCTTCCGGGCGGTGCAGGGATTCAAGGGGGCGGTGCTGATGGAATTCTTCTATCCGGCGTCGCGCGCCTACATCGCGGAGCTGGCGGCGGCCTTGCCCAATTTCTACGTGGAGTTTTCCCCCGAATCGCACGATCCGGCGGTGCGGCAGGCTTCTGGCAAGGGCTACAGCAACGCAGGCATCGAGGAGACGATTGCGGCGTGTCTGGACGCGGGGGCCAAACGCTTTGACCTGTTCTTCATGATTGGCCTGTCGCAGCAGACGCCGGACTCGGCGCTGGCGACGGTGGATTATTGCCGCACGCTGCTGGAACGCTTCCCAGATGGGCGGTTGATTCCCTTCACCTCGCCGCTGGCGCCCTTTTTAGACCCCGGCAGCCGCGCCTACGAGGAGCCGGAACGGTTCGGCTACATCCGCCACGCGGCCACGCTGGAGGATCATCGCCGCCTGCTCTTGCAACCGGCCTGGCCGCAGATTCTCTCTTATGAAACGCGCTGGATGGATCGCCGCGCGCTGGCCGATGTGACTTACGAGGCCGGGGCGCGACTGAATCAGCTCAAGCAGGAATTTGGCCTGATCAGTCGCGCCAAGGCAGAAGAGACGGCCGCGCGCATCGCAGAAGCGCGGGCGCTGCTGCGCCAGTTGGATGAGCTTGCCGCGCGCCTGGATGCGCCCGCGCTGGCACAGGCGTGGCAGGCGCTCAAGCCGCGCATTGATCGCGCCAACACCTCCACCGTGTGCGACAAGTCCGAGCTGGACGTGGACGTGGGGTTAATCCCTTTCAAGATCGTTCATCTGGCGCGGGTGGGCCTGGGCCTCGAGTAACTGTAACACAAAATTCACCTGAAATCTATTGACAAAACCGGGCTTAGATGATATAGTAACGATGTGGTTCTGAAGTTATTTTGCGGAACCACTTTTTTATCCCCCACCCGTTGTGGTAAAAAGCTAAATCTATCTATATATTGAATATGATATTTTATATGATATTTTTTATCAAAATACATTGAATAGTGGTATCTCCTTCGATATGCAGCGCACCTCATAACGTCGCAACCGTCCGGTGGCTCATATCCTCATAATAGCGTTGATCTTTGTTGCGTGTGGGTGACTCAACTCCTATTGAGTCTTCTGTTTTACCCCGTGCTTTGAACCAAGCCGTCGCCGTAACTAAATTTGGATATGCCCCTCTTGCGGGTTAGTATATCCATTGCGGTTTCAAAAATAAATCCTATAACTGCATTAAGTATAAAATCGTTTACCAAAATATAAAAAAGGATGGTAAAAATGACTATTGAACGTATTATGAAACGGGATGGCAGTGTTGTCGCCTTCGACCGTCAGCGCATTGAAAATGCAATGTACGCGGCGGCGCGGGCGGTAGGGAATGGGGTGGGACGCTCGTGGGCCGAGACACTTTCGTGGGCTGCCGTGGCAATCCTGAACGAGCGGGTGAACGGCAGCGGGCGGGTGCCTCACGTGGAAGAAATCCAGGATATTGTGGAAGAGGTGCTGCTCAAATCGGGTAATCCCAAAGTGGCGAAGGCTTACATCCTCTACCGGCAGAAGCGGGCCGAGGCGCGCGCCACCGAGCGGATGCTGTTGGATTCCGAGAAGTTGGTGGAGGATTATTTGCAGCGGGCGGACTGGCGCGTGAACGAGAACAGCAACATGAACTACTCGTTGCAGGGCCTCAACTTCTACCTGGCTTCGTCCATCGCTGCGCGCTATTGGTTGCACCGTATTTATCCGCCGGAAGTGCAACACGCGCACATTGACGGCGACATGCACCTCCACGACCTGGGAATGTTGTCGGTCTACTGCTGCGGCTGGGATTTGATGGATTTGTTGGAACAGGGGTTCGGCGGGGTTTCTGCCAAAATTGAGAGCCTGCCGCCCAAGCACTTGCGCACGGCGTTGGGGCAGTTGGTGAATTTCTTCTACACGCTCCAGGGTGAGTCGGCGGGGGCCGTGGCCGTCTCCAATTTTGATACCCTGCTGGCGCCGTTCGTGCGCTACGATGGGTTGGATTACGTACAGACAAAACAAGCTGTACAGGAATTCGTTTTCAACATTAATGTTCCTACAAGGGTTGGATTTCAAACGCCATTTACAAATGTTACTATGGACTTAGTTTGCCCGTCTACATTGAAAAACGAGCCAGTCGTCATTGGCGGCGAAATGCAGGAGGCCACCTACGGCGAATTTCAGCCGGAGATGGACATGATCAACCGCGCTTTCGCCGAGGTGATGCTGGCCGGCGACGCGCGCGGGCGCGTCTTCACGTTCCCCATTCCCACGTACAACATCAGCGCCGATTTTGATTGGGACAACCCGAATCTGGAGCCTATCTGGGCGATGACCGCAAAGTATGGCATCCCCTATTTTGCGAATTTTATCAACAGCGATATGAGTCCTGAGGATGCAAGATCAATGTGCTGCCGACTTCGCTTGGACAACCGTGAATTGCGCAAACGCACCGGCGGCCTGTTTGCGGCGGCACCGCTCACCGGCTCGGTGGGGGTGGTGACGCTCAACCTGGCGCGGCAGGGTTATCTGGCCCGCGACGAGGCGGACTTCCAGGCGCGGGTGGAGCATCTGATGGAGATCGGGCGCACCAGCCTCGAAATCAAGCGAAAGATGCTGGAGACGTTTACTGAGCGCGGCTTGTATCCTTACAGTTACTACTTCTTGCGCAACGTGAAGGCCAGCACCGGTAAGTTCTGGAGCAACCACTTCTCCACCATTGGCCTCAACGGAATGCACGAAGCCTGCCTTAACTTGTTGGGGGTGGGCATCGAGCATCCTGACGGGCGCGCGTTCGCCATCCGCACCCTGGAATTCATGCGCACGGTGTTGCAACGCTTCCAGGAAGAAACCGGCCATCTGTACAACCTGGAGGCGACGCCTGCCGAAGGCGCCACTTACCGCCTGGCGCGCACGGATAAGGAGCGTTACCCCGATCTGCGCGTGTCCGGCTCTGAGGCGGCGCCGTACTACACTAACTCGACCCATCTGCCGGTGGACTTTAGCGACGATCTGTTTGAAGTGCTGGATCATCAGGACGACTTACAGACGTTGTACACCGGCGGGACGGTGCTGCACATCTTCCTGGGGGAGCAACTCAACGACTGGCGGCAGGCTCGGCAATTGGTGCGCACAGTGGCGGAAAACTATCGTCTGCCGTACTATACCCTGACGCCTACGTTTAGCATTTGCCCCGTCCACGGGTATATTCCGGGCAATCACCCTTACTGCCCTTACGAACACACACCGGAACAACTCAAACGCTTTGGCCGCCCGGCGCGTCTGAGTGGCTGATCCCGGTCGTTACGCAATGCTCAGTGCAGGGGGAGATTTTACCGCCGAGAACGCCGAGTCCGCTGATTCTTTTTATCTTTTCTCTGCGTTCTTGGCGTCCCCTACGGTGAGAAAAAACTTATTGCCTCTGTTGGTGATGGGAGTACAATCGAGTCTGTCATTGGGGTGATTTCTTCCGTTAGAATCCGTTCAATCCGTTGAGAAAGGAGGGATTATGCAATACGATCTGGTGTTTGAGGGCGGCGGGGCGAAGGGGATGGTGTTCGTCGGCGCATTGCAGGCGTTTGAAGCGCGTGGACACACGTATGGCCGCTTGTTAGGGACCTCCGCCGGGGCGATCACGGCGACGCTGCTGGCCGCTGGCTATGCCGCTCAAGAGATGCTGGCGGCGTTGAATGAGAAAGTGGGCGACCGGTCGGTCTTTGAGGCTTTCCTGGGGCTGCCCGCCAATTTCGATGCGGAGACCATTCAGCGGGGCGTATTGCGCGAGTTCCTTCGCAACCTGAACCTGCCCCTCGTGCCGGATTTCATCGAGGATAAACTGGACGATCAGATCGTGCGCTTTCTGGCCGAGCAGCCACGCTTCCGACACCTGGTCTCCTTTTTTGAACGGGGCGGTTGGTTCTCCGCCGATAGTTTCTTGGTGTGGATGTGCCAGAAGTTGGACGCCGGGAGCTTCAAAGGCGCGCCGCGCGCCTTCAGCCAGATGACGCTGGCGCAGTTTTACGCGGCGACGCAGGTAGACCTGTCTTTGATCGCCTCAGATACGACGGCGGGCAACCTGCTGGTGTTGAACCATCGCACGGCCCCCTATTGCCCGGTCGTGTGGGCGGTGCGGATGTCCATGAACATCCCCTTGCTCTGGCAGGAAGTCATCTGGCAACAGACGTGGGGGCTGTATCGGGGCGACCGGGACTTGACCGGTCACGTGATTGTGGATGGCGGCATGCTTTCCAACTTCCCGATGGAATTGTTTGTCTCCTCGCAGCCAGAGGTCATAGCCGTGATGGGGCCGAAAGTTAGCGACAATGTGCTGGGTTTCTTGATTGACGACGAGCAGCCCGTTCCTGGGGCGCCGGCGGCGTCTGCCGTGGCGAAAACCGGAGTCGCTCAGGTGGGGATGCTGCGCACGGTACAGCGGATCGCCAACCTGCTCAACACGATGATGCAGGCGCACGACAAGATGGTGATGGAGGCATTTGCTGACCGGGTCGTCCGGTTGCCGGCGCAGGGTTACGGCACCACCGAATTTGACATGAGCGATGAGCGTAAAACCCTTCTGGTGGCGGGGGGGCAGGAGACCATGCGCACCTACCTCGCCCGCGCCGATGCCGGGGCGGTCAGCTATGGCTTACCCGCGGAGGAGGAGGGCGCTGCCGTTGACCGAATGGCGCTGCGCTTGTTACGGTAATCTTAAGAGCGTTTCGTGTGCTTCTGAGCGCGTAAGACGCGCCAGCAGTATATCTTTCAAATTCTTAAAAAGGAGCGTACTATGGTTGAGACTATTGTGATCCGAAAGACAGACGAAGAAGTAGAAATCAAAGTCCCTTGTGAAGTGTACTCCCGCATTGTGGGTTATCTGCGCCCGGTGCAGAACTGGAACAAGGGCAAGCAGCAGGAATTTGTGGATCGGCAGACCTTCCACGTCCCACAAGATGACGATAAGTAACTGTTCAGTGTCGCCGCAGCGGGGAGATAGCTCCCCGCTGCGGGTCATGTCGTTTAACTTGCGCTACGACAATCCCTACGACGGCTATCACGGCTGGGCGTATCGTCGGGATTGGGCCGGCAGTATGGTGCGCCTGTACGCCCCCGACGTGTTGGGCGTGCAGGAAGCTCTGGCCGAGCAGGTCGCCGACCTGGCCGTGCGCGCCCCGGATATGGGCTGGGTGGGCGTGGGCCGCGACGACGGGGTGGCTGCCGGGGAGTTTGCCGCCATCTTCTACCGCGCCGCGCGCCTGTCCCTGCTGGCCAAGGGAACGTTCTGGCTTTCCAAGACACCTGAAGTCCCTGGCAGCCGGAATTGGAAGGCGTGCTGTGTGCGCATCGTGACCTGGGCCAAATTTTTCGATCAGGTCATGGGGCGGGCGTTTTTCATGTTCAACACGCACTTCGATCAGGCCAGTGAAAAAGCCCGGCGGAAGAGCGCGCAGTTGTTGCTTTCGCGCATCCCCGATCTTGCCGGCGCCTTTCCGTTGATCGTCGTCGGTGATTTGAACTGCGACGAAGCTTCTGAACCCTACCGCCTCCTTGTCCAGGAGCAGGGCGCTCTGACCTTGCAGGACGCGAAATATCACTCCCTGACGCCGCACCACGGCCCTTCGGCGACGTTTCACGCTTTTTCCGGCGTGCAGCGGGAGCGGATTGACTACATCTTCGTCGCCAACGGCGTGCAGGTCTTGCGGCACGCCACACTGGCCGATCATTGGGATAACCAGTACCCCTCCGATCACTTCCCCCTGCTGGCGGATGTCGTTATACCCCAAATGGGCATCAAATAGCTTTTTTTATGGGACACGGACCAATACGGAAAAGACACTTCCTGTAGGAAATCCGCGTTCTTCCGTGTCCTATTTTTCCCCCCTGCTAATCGCCCCGGAGTGCGTTGAGCCGCGTTTGACCTCCAAGTCCCACGATGGCTTCTTCCGCGATCCCCGCCTGACGTAGCGGCAGCACCACGTTCTGCATCAAATCTGGCACGTAAGCCTTGAGTAGCGCGCAGGACGCACCCGGCGTCAGTGTCACCGGCCCTGCGGTTGCCGGAAGCAGGCAACTTTGACCGGCGCGCAGTGTTTCCTTCTTTTCCCCGCAGGCAACCCTGACCTCCCCCTCGATTTGCGATAGCACGAAGAACCGCTCGCCGTCGCAATCCAGCGTGGTCGGTTCCGTCAAATCCAACCGTTCCAGCGCGAAGTGGGGGCAAGCAAAGACGAAAGTGCGGGTGTTGCCGCCCTCGGTCAGGACTACCGGCGGGATTTTGACCTCAAACCCAGGTTCCAGATGCACGCCTTCCAACGCTTCCTGGACGCGCGCTTCCTTTTCGGCGGCGGGCAATGTCGCTTCGGGGGGCTGCAAACCGATGTACACATCGGAATTCTCCATAATCTCGTAGAACAACACCCCGCCCTTGCTGTAGTGCATCGTTCCGGCGTGGAGCAGGAAAGCATCGCCGGGCTGGACGGCGTACTCGCGCATCTCGTCGCGGACGCTTCCGGCCAGGAGCGCGTTGTGGACGCTGCGCGCGGTCACGGCGTCGTCGCGCTGTCCGCAGTGGATGGTGGCGCCGGGCCGCACTTTGAGCATGTACCAGGCCTCCGTCTTGCCGGGATCGCTCAGACCGCGTTTGGCGGCCAGCGCGTCATTGTGATGCGCCTGCTCGGCGAGGACGTTAGACGCATCCAAAAACTTGATAAGCAACGGGAAGCGTGTCCCGCACCGCGCTACCACGTCGCGCCCCAGGAGGTCGGCGCCGTGCGCAGCGATGAGGGCGTGCAGCGTCTCTTCCGCCAGCGGCCCATTGAGAACCACGCTGGACTCCGGCGGGCGGTCGCACACTTCCCACGTCTCCGCCACGCGGTGGTCGTCCGGCAGTCCCTCCTTGGCGTAAGCCTCAACGATCCAGCGATTGCCAAAGGTGTAATTCCGCAGAATTTCTTTGAAACGTAAAGGGTAAAGCATTGGATCCTCCTTGCAGATAGCCACCGAGAACACAGGTCCCACAGAAATGCACCCTCATGCTATACCATACTACCTTTTTTGGCTACTCCTGTGTCGAACGATCCATAGTTCCCCTGCGTTACTCTCCCTGGTTAACCGGCAGCTCAACCCGTGAAGCGTACCGGCTGTTGCGTTGCAGCGTCAACACCGGCGTGCCTTCGGCCGGATAGCGCGCAAACACCGAGGCATCGTGCCCGGCGATGGCGATGCGGATGCGATGTCCCCGGGGGATCAGGACCGAAGTGGCGTACAGGGTGATGCGCAGTTCGGCGACCTCGCCCGGCGTGAGGGGGGCGGCATTCTGGTGCGCAAAGCTGTGATACGGCCCCTGATGGACGTAGGGCGGCGTCTCGGAGGAGACGGCGCGATGGAGCGCGCGTAAGATGCCTTCGGTGATGTACGTCACGCGCCCGTCAGGGGCCACGTCTTCGAGATAAACGTGCAACGCGCCGTCGCTCTCGGTGGAAGCGACGTAGAGGGTGACGATGGGATTGCCGGTGATTTCCAGGGCGGCTTCCAGCGGCGCGCTGGTGTAGGTCAGCAGCTTGGCGTCCTCGGCGGCGCGGTCGGGATAGACCACGTCCGCCAGCGCCAGCCCGGTATGCCAGCGCGTCGCGTCGCCGGTGGTCGCCGTCCAATCCACGGTGTAAGTATCCGCGCCGGCGGCTTCAACCGGCGGCGTGGTCGCCAGCGTTCCTTCCGCGCTAAAATACCAGGGCTGCGGCGCAATTCCCGCCGGCGGCCAGGTGGTCGTGGAGCGCCACGTCCCCGCGCCGAACGTGTAGTACGTGATGTCCCATACCGGTTCCGGCGCGCCCGCGTCTTTGAGAGTGGCGTCGAAAAAGGCCACCAGTTTCTCGAATTGTTCCGCTGCGGGCGGGTCGGTGGGCGTATCGGCGGGCAAGAACGGGTCGGCGTGATGCGCGCCGCCGTGCGACCAGGGGCCAATGATCAGCTTTTGCGGGTTGCTGAAGGTCAGGTAGCGCGCGAGCGCCCCCTCGACCGACGCGCTGTCCAGCCAACTCACCCACACATACATCGGCGCGCCGGAGGCTTCGATGGTAGTCCGCTGTCCGCAAGGGCTTATGTCGCACAGCGTTTGTCCGCTCGCGCCCCACGTATCCTCGCGGTATTCGATGGTTTCCGCAATTTCAACCAAATTAAGCACCGTCCGCCCCCGAATAGCCGCGGCGAGTTGGGCGCCCTCCGGGTCGGCGTCCACCGGCTTGACGCCGGTGAAGGCGTATTGCAATTCTTCACAGTCCGTCCCGGTCACTTCGGCCAGGACGCAGACGTCGTTGGCGTCGAGCTTGTGCGTGAAGTTTTCCCATTGCGCCGCGAACCAGCGGTTGAAAACGCCGCCCGGTAGCAGAAGCTGCGCCTGGACATCAAAGTCGTCATACTGCGGCGCGACGGCCTTGACCGCCGGATGGGTAAGCGTCGTCAGCATTTCCGCGGTGTTGCCTTCGTAAGAGACGCCATACGCCCCCACGCGGCCATTCGACCAGGGCTGCGCGACAATCCAATCCACCATTTCGCCCAGGTCGGCGATTTCCTGCGGCGACCAGAGCTGCGACCACTGTCCAAACGAGGCCCCGCTGCCGCGCACATCCACAACGACGAGCGCGTAGCCGGCCCGGGTCCAGTTCACGGCCTCAGCATACGGATCGTTGCCCATCAAGGCCAGCAGCGGCGCCAGCGGGCCGAGCGCGTAGCTGCGCCAATAGCGCGTCGCGCGCATGATGGTGGGCAGCGTTTCGCTCGATTTCAAGTTCCCCGGCAACCACACGTCCACTGCGAGCGGCGTGCCGTCAGACATGGTCACGTACAGGCTTTGGCCCGCCACGTTGGGACGCGCCACAAGCAGCGCGGCAGCGCCGGCAATCAAGGCAACCACCAGCGCCCCAACTCCGCCAATAAGCACCCACTTGAGCCGGCGGCGCTTTTCCGAGGGCGGGGAATCAGAGAAGTGTGCGTTTTTGTTGGACATTGACTTTGACCTCATGGGTATGATTTACTTTTACGATCTGCGTATGATACGAAAGAAAGGTTAGAGAGTTTCATTAGCTTTCTTCTAAGATGAAAACAGGCTGCGCCCAATGCCGGCAATGCCTGCCACGAAAAAACATGTCTCCCGCTGCGGCTTGTCATTTTTGATGGATGGCGTACTCTTAAGCCTGATAGTAGATTTAAGAAAGGAGCTGCATCATGCGTAAAATTATCGCTGTCTTTGCACTTTGTCTGTGCCTGACCCTCGCTGCATGTGGCGAGCCGACGGAACCCCCGCCCCCCCCGGCAACGGCGACCGCCGCGCCGCCGGCAACGGCCACGCCGCCGGCGGCTTCCTACGCCCTTTCGACCTGCGCCGACTTTGAACGGATCGCGGTGGGGGAATACATCCTGAACAACAATGCGTGGAACAAGGGCGACCGGACGGATTACACGCAGTGTATTTTCGCGCAAGGCGACACGCCGCCCACGACGATGGGCTGGCGGTGGGATTGGCCGGGCGACGCCCGCGAGATTCAGGCGTACCCGGAGGTGATGGTGGGGGATTCGCCCTGGGACGCGGAGTCGCCGACGGGCGGCCTGCCGCTGCCGATCGGCACGCGCGACGTGCTGGTGACGTACACCGCGACCATCAGCGCCACCGGCAAATGGAACGTAGCGTTTGAGATGTGGCTCACCCGCGATCCCGCGCCCGCCGAGCAGAATATCACCGACGAGGTGATGATCTGGGTGGCCCGCAATGACCTGATGCCCGGCCCGCTGGTATACGACAAAGTGACGTTTGACGGCGTCGCCTACACGGTTCACGTCGCGCCCGGCCACGGCGACGCCAGCGGCGGCAGCGCCGCGACGTGGAAGTACATCGCCTTTGTGACGCGCGAACCCCAGCTTTCCGGGACGTTGAACATGAGCCATTTCCTGGATTACCTGGTGGAGAAGCAGGTGATCGAACCCGATCGCTACATCGCCAGCCTGGAGCTGGGCACCGAAATCGAATCAGGCAAAGGGGAATTCGTTTTGTCCACTTACGAAGTCACCACACCCGCCGCAGACAGCGCCGCGACGGCGGAAGGCCAGGCCGCAGACGCCAGCCGGGTCACAAACATCCCTGGCCTCCCGCCCACCTATTACGAAGCCACGTATGGCAAGCTCACGTATGGCGTCTACGTCCCCGAAGCCTATGATCCCGCCCAATCCTATCCTCTGGTGATACATCTGCACGGCTACAGCTATACGAAATCGGACTATCTCGTCTGGTATAGCCGCAACATCCAGGCCCGCACCCCGTGCTTTGTGTTCACCCCCAAAACGCCGCCCGCGTGGGGGGATTGGAGCGGCTGGTGGGACACCCTTTCCGAACCAATGCAGGTGACCATGGAGGTGCTGGACCAATTGCTCGCAGAGTACCCCATTGATGAGTGCCGGCTGTACGTCTATGGCATCTCAATGGGCGGCGAGGGCACCTTCGATCTGCTGGACAAATATCCCGACAAATTCGCCGCCGGGATGTCGGTGTGCGGCGGGGGGCGCGCAGAGTGGGCTGCAAACATTGCCCAAACGCCGCTCTGGATGTTTCACGGCGGCAAGGACACTGTCAATCCGCCGACCCTTACTACGGATGTCTACGATGCCCTGGTCGCTCTGGGCGCGAACCGGATGCGCTACACCGAGTATCCCAACCTGGGCCATGAGATTTGGAATGTGGCCGCCGCCGAACCGGCGTGGACCGAGTGGATGTTTGCCCACTCCCGCTGCGACACCGCGTGTCCCGCCCCCACCGGTCGCCTCACGCTGGAACTCACTCGCCCCGATACCGACACGTTCCGGCTGACGTGGAACGACATCCGCAATCCCGCTGACAAGGCCGACCAGATCTGGTATTACCAGATTTTCGATGGCGAGGAGCTGATCGGCACGACGGAGTTTGACCAGACCACGTTTGATGTTCCTTCGGATCAGGCCGGTGGGACGTTTGTGGTGCGCGCGGTCAACTATTGCTTTAGCGTGTCGGAACGCTCCAATGCGGTTTCAGCTCAGGATTGAAACAGCGGGAAACCCTGCTGTTGTTTGCGTGGGTTTGTCGCCGCCCCCATTCGGGCTTACAATGACGGGGGATTGACGACGACGACACTAACCGCGCCAGGTGAAGATGAACTGGAATTACGCAGAAGATTTGCATAATACAACAAACATTTGAAGGGGGTTTTGTAATATGGCTCGAAACGATGTCAAAAAGGCAATTGAGAGTGGTAAGACCGTTCTCGGCGTCGAGTTTGGTTCGACGCGCATCAAGGCCGTGTTGATCGGCGAGGATCATACGCCGATCGCTTCAGGCAGCTATGAATGGGAAAACCAGTATGAAAACGGCGTCTGGACCTATCATCTCGACGATGTCTGGACGGGGCTACAGGAAAGCTACCGGATGCTCAGCAACGAGGTCTTTGAAAAGTATCACGTCCGGCTCCAGACCCTCGGCGCCATCGGCTTCAGCGGCATGATGCATGGATACCTGCCATTCGATAAGGAGGGCGCCCTGCTCGCTCCATTCCGCACCTGGCGCAACACCATCACCGGGCAGGCCGCCGCGCAGCTCACCGAGTTGTTCCAGTTCAACATTCCTCAGCGGTGGAGCATCGCGCACCTCTACCAGGCGATCTTGAACCAGGAATCCCATGTCAGGGAGATTGACCATCTGACCACGCTGGCCGGTTACGTTCACTGGCAGTTGACGGGGCAAAAGGTTCTGGGCGTCGGCGAAGCGTCGGGGATGTTCCCCATTGATAGCCAGACTAACACCTACGATGAGGCCATGCTCGCCCGGTTCAACGCCCGCCTCGCCGGGGAAAAACTCCCGTGGCAGCTACAGGACATCCTGCCCAAAGTTCTGGCCGCCGGCGAGTCCGCCGGCGTTTTGACCGCAGCCGGCGCCGGACGGCTCGATCCTACGGGACAACTGCGGGCGGGCATCCCGCTCTGTCCGCCCGAGGGCGACGCCGGAACGGGCATGGTCGCCACCAACAGCGTGGCAGAGCGCACCGGCAACGTCTCTGCCGGGACGTCCGTCTTCGCCATGATCGTGCTGGAAAAGGCTCTGTCGGCAGTCTATCCAGAAATTGACATGGTAACGACCCCCGCCGGCAAGCCGGTGGCGATGGTGCATAGCAATAACTGCACTTCAGACCTCAATGCCTGGGTCGCCCTGTTCCAGGAATTCACCGAGGCGCTCGGTGTGGAAATCAACCAATCCCGCCTTTATGAACTGCTGTATCAACAGGCGCTCACGGGCGATGCGGATGGCGGCGGGCTGTTGGCCTACAATTACTTCTCAGGCGAGCACATCACGCACCTTGAGGAAGGGCGGCCGCTTTTCGTCCGTACCCCCGCCAGCCGGTTCACCCTGGCGAATTTCATGCGGGTGCATCTGTTTTCGGCGCTGGGCGCTTTGAAGATTGGCCTGGATATCCTCTTCGAGCAGGAGAAGGTGAAAATTGACCGGGTTCTGGGCCACGGCGGGTTCTTCAAAACCAGAGAAGTGGGGCAAAAGATTATGGCGGCGGCGATGAATGTGCCTGTTTCCGTGATGGAGACTGCCGGCGAGGGCGGCGCATGGGGCATTGCATTGCTGGCGGCTTATATGCTCCGCAAGGCAGCGCATGAACCCCTGGGAGACTATCTCGCCCAAAAAGTTTTTGCCGGCGAAAATGGCGCTACCATCGCGCCCGATCCGGCGGACGTCGCCGGTTTTGTGGCCTTCATGGAAAGCTACAAAAAAGGACTGATCATCGAGAGAACCGCTGTGGATGTGTTGAAATAGCCGCTAAAACTAATAGTGGAGCTATACGCCGTATAAGCAACAAAACAGGCCGACGCCAAAGTGCGCCGGCCTGTTTATGAATGAATCAGCGGATGAGAAGCGTCAGCGGATCGCTTTCTCCGTTTGCTTGTCGAAAAGGTGCATCCGGCTCATATCGAAAGCGGCGGATTTGGTGCTTCCTACGTTGACTTTGGTGCGGGGATCGAAGCGTCCGATGAAGGAATGATTTTCGGTGGCGAAGTAGGTGAGGACTTCGTTCCCCATCAACTCGGTGACTTCGATCTTGCCGGGTACCAGTGCGGGCTTGATGTCAGGCGGCTGGAAATCCGGGTCGTGAACGTGCTCCGGGCGCATTCCAAACACCACTTCCTTGCCCAGATAGGGCTTGTAGATGTTGGCGCGCTCCTGCGGCACCGCCACCCGGAAGTCTTTGCAATCCACATACGTCACGCCGTTTTCCTGAATCAGCGTCGCCTCAAAGAAGTTCATCGCCGGGCTGCCGATGAAGCCGGCCACAAAAATGTTCCCCGGATAGTCGTACAGGTTTTGCGGAGTGTCCAACTGTTGCAAAATACCATCCTTCAACACTGCAATGCGTGTTCCCATCGTCATGGCCTCGGTCTGATCGTGCGTCACGTAGATGAAGGTGGTGCCCAGGCGGATATGCAGTTTGGAGATTTCTGTGCGCGCCTGCACGCGCAGCTTGGCGTCCAGGTTAGAAAGCGGCTCATCCATCAGGAAGACGTTTGGCTCGCGGACGATGGCGCGCCCAACGGCCACCCGCTGGCGCTGCCCGCCGGACAATTGCTTTGGTTTGCGATCCAACAGATGTTCAATCCCCAGGATGCCGGCGGCTTCTTTCACGCGGCGGTCAATTTCTTGCTTGGGGACTTTGCGCAGTTTGAGGCCGAAGGCCATGTTGTCGTAAACGGTCATGTGCGGGTAGAGGGCGTAGGATTGGAAGACCATGGCGATGTCGCGGTCTTTGGGGGGCACATCGTTGACCAGCCGGTCGCCGATGTAGATGTTGCCCTCGGTGATCTCTTCCAGACCGGCCAACATCCGCAGGCTGGTGCTTTTCCCGCAACCGGAAGGGCCGACGAACACCAAAAACTCTTTGTCGGCTACCTCAATGCATAAATCGGCCACGGCATTGACATCGCCAAAACGCTTGTATACGTGATCATAAGTAACGCTTGCCATAACAGACTCCTTTCGTGTAATGTGTGATACATAGAAACTGAATCGTTTCACTGATCTCTGCTAACTTATGTCAACGACGTCCTCATGCCAGAACAATCCGCACACCCAATTCACTGAGATCCCATAAGGTTGGGTTGGGCGCCTCGCGCCCGGTGACGAGGACGTCCACTTCGCTGGCCGGGGCGATGAAGAGCGCCCCCGCGCGTCCCAGATTTTCCGGCGCGACGAGGACGATGAGCTGTGCACCCAGATTGAACAGCGCCCGCGCCATCTCCGCATAATCCCGCCGGTCGTGGGTCACGCCGCGTTCTGCATCCAGTCCGCTGACTTCGAGAATGATCCGGTCGGTTCGTACCTTATGCAGCGTTTCCAGTTCCCCGTAGACGCCTAAATCTTCTTCCACCTGTCCACCGAGTATGTGGAGCGTGTGGCGCTTTTGCTGCGCCACGTACCAGCCTACGTTGAGTGCGGACGTGATAACTGTCAACTGTTCGTGTTTGTGCAGAAAAGGCACAATCTCCGCCACAAAGAGGCCTGGGCCGATGAAGACGACGCTGCGATCGGGAATAAATCGGGCGGCGGCCTCTGCAATACGCCCTTTCAGCCCGACACTTTGGGGGGTAGGGGAGGATTCGACCCGGAGGACTGCGCCGCCATGAACCCGGTGCAACTGCCCGTTCTTCTCCATTTCGACCAGGTCGCGGCGGATGGTGACGGGGTCAACGGCCAATTGGGAAGCCAGCGTGCTCACATGGAGCGCGCCCTCTGTTTTAAGGTGCTGCAAGATTTGGGCTTGCCGTTCGATCTTTAGCATGATATTACCCAACGGTATCACTATAGCACGGATTGTCGGATGCGTCAATAGAGGGCGGTTAAATCGTGCATTTCCGTGCACAAATGCTCGTTACTGTGCAAGTGGATTTAGTCGCTTGGCGGGGCGGTGGCGGGATCGGGCAGAGGGGTGATCGGCAACCCGTAATAGAGTTCGAGGATTTGGCGGAACATCGGGGCCGCCACGGTAGACCCTTCTCCGGCGTTTTCCACGACGATCGCCATCGCCACTTCGGGGTTGTCGGCAGGATAGTAGCCCGCGAACCAGGAATGGGGCAGATCGGTGTCGCGCGCGGGTTCCGCCGTGCCGGTTTTGCCGGCCACCGGGATGTCCAGGCCCGCAAACCGATGGGTGGCGGTGCCGAGGGGGGCGGTGGTCACGCCGAGCATCGCTTCCTGGATCACGCGCAGATTTTCCTGCGAGATGGGCAGCCGTCCCACGGCGACCGGCGTCGTAACCTCTTCGGGGATTTCCTGATTGCCGTCTATACGCTCGACCAGATAAGGACGGTAGAGTGTGCCGCCGTTGGCAACCGCCGCTACCGCGCGTGCCACCTGGAGCGGCGTCGCTAACAGATAGCCTTGCCCAATCGCCAGATTCACCGTGTCGCCGGTTCCCCAACCGATTTGGTAAGCCTCTTTTTTCCAGGTGGGTGTAGGGATAAGCCCGGCCGCTTCCACCAGCTCCTGTAGCCCGGTTTTTTCTCCGAATCCGAAACTGCGCCCATACGTGGGCAGCAGCTCCGAATCTTTGTCATCCAACAACCGGCCGACTTCGTAGAACGTCACGTTGCAGGAGGCGGTGAGCGCATCTTTGAGGATGATGGCGCCGTGGCCGTCCTTGTTCCAACAGAACTTGCGGTTGGGGATGCCCAGGCCGTCCCAATAACCGAGGCAATAAAATGGGCTGTCCGCCGTCATCCCCCCCGCTTCCAGAGCGGCTGCCAGCGTGACGATTTTGAAGACGGAGCCGGTGGGGTACTGTCCCTGGATAGCGCGGTTGATCAGGGGGTGGTTGGGATCGTTGAGGAGGTGCTGTCGTTGGAGTTCGTCGGTGGGACGGACGAAGATGTTACTGTCGAAGCGAGGGCCGCTGGTCAGGGCCAGGATGGCGCCTGTATGCACGTCAAGTGCAACGACCGCGCCGCGCCGGTCGCCCAGGACTTGTTCCACCGCGTATTGCAGGTCGCGGTCGAGGGGCGTGTGGATCGCGCGCCCGCGCTCCGGCTTCCGCTCGGCGAGACCGCGCACGTATTCGCCGGCGGCGTTGACGAGGTACAACCGCCCGCCGTTGCGCCCCGCCAGGATGGACTCGCCCCAGGCTTCCAGTCCCGCAATGCCCACCGCTTCGTCGCCGCGATAGCCGCGCTGCCGGTATTCGGTGTACTGCTCCGCCGGGATGGACGAAATCCACCCCACCACATGCGCGCCGATGCCCTCCAGGGGATACAGCCGCCCCACGCGGTCGCGCCGCTCAATCCCCGGCAGGGTAAGCAGAACATCGTTTGCCAGACTTTCCTCGCCAGTGATCTCGCCGACGGGAATATACCAGTGAGCCGGCTGTCCGGCGTACTCGGCCTGAATTTCCTCCGGCGTCATCCCTAGCACTTGCGAAAGCGCCGTCAGCACTGCCGGTTCGTCGGTGATCTGATTGGGGATGACGCCAACGGTGACGAGCGTAACGGGGACGGCCAGTCCGGCATCGTCCTTCGCGTAGATATTGGCGCGCGGCGGAATCTGGTATTCGGCGGCAAAGGCAAGGTCGTCGCCCAGCCCCGGCCAGATGGTATCCTTGCGCCAGTTGACCCACCATTGCCCATTTTCCTTGATCAGGTTGAGGCGGTTATCGCTCTGTAGATTACCGAAAAGCCCGGTATACCAGGTGGCGGTGAAGTCAACCCAGGCCTGATTTTGATCCAGTTCGAGTGTTTTGGGAACGGCGGTGACGCTGATGCCGGTGGTGCTGTTGAAGGGCGTCAGGTAAGCCTGCTCAAAATCGCTTTGCGCCAGGCCGGCGCGCAAGGACGGCGCCAGCAAGGAATACATTTCGACATAGTCGGCCTCTTCCCACGCGCTTAGGAAGGCGCGCCCCAGGCTCTCGGATGCCGGGATGTCAGGGTTGGGGGTGGGCAGCGGGGTGGCTGACGGTTCCAGGCTTGCCATCGGCGCGGTGGGGGGCGTGTCGCCAGGGAGGGTGGA
>DAOUGD010000135.1:0-56047 GCA_034429475.1 Anaerolineae bacterium | reverse complement strand
GCTGCGCCCCGCCACAAAAATCCCTTTTATCCCCGGCCCTTAGGCCGTATTCAGTTGCCGGACGTGGTCAAATGCGATAGCCCTGGCGGATATCCCCTCAATAGAAAACGTGTGGTAAAATTGTGAAGCGTTAAATACACTCGTGTCGTGAAAATGTTGGATTGACCGTTTTTTGTGTGTCTTTCCTTCATTGCCGGCGAAAGTCAATGAAGGCGGGATGTTTTGCAGCATGGGTTTTCACACATTAATCTGAACAGGAGGCAAAGTAAATGAAAATTCGACGTTTGTGTTTCACAGCAGTTTTGGCAATGGGATTGACCCTGGCTTTGTTATGGGCCTTGGGCGGGAACTCGCTTTACGTCCGCGCGGCCACCTACACCGTGACCAATACGTATGCCAGCGGGCCGGGCAGCTTGCGTCAGGCGATCCTGAACGCCAACAGCAACGCCGGTCACGACACCATCACCTTCGGCGCCGGCATCAGCGCGACGATTTTTCTGACGGACTCACTGCCCGCCATTACCGGCGATCTGACGATCATCGGGCTGGGCGCGGAGCAGTTGGCTGTGAGCGGGGTCGGCCTCTACCGGGTGTTCTACATCAACAGCGGCGTCGCCGTCACCATCACCGATCTGACCGTGCGCGATGGGTACGCGCCTTATGATTCTGGCGTCAACAGCGCATCTGGGGGCGGCATCTGGAGCGCCGGCACGCTGTCTCTCGACAATGTATGGCTCGTGAACAACACCGCCAGCGGTGGCTTCGGCAAAGGCGGTGGGTTATATATCCACGAAGGTAGCGCAACGTTGAACGAGGTCCAGGCTTTCGACAACGAGGCCAGTTATTACGGCGGTGGGGTATTCATCCATCAGGGCCGCGCGATGCTGAAGGGAACGCAGGTGTTCAGTAACGTGGCTCCCCAAGGTGGCGGCGGCGGGGTATATGTCGCCGCGGCCAACACGACATTGAGTGGAACGCAAGTATTCAGCAATAGCGCCATCATCGGCGGCGGGGTATTTGTGGAGGATAGCGCCACGTTGATCGGGACGCAAGTGTTTGGCAACGTGGCCGACAATGACGGCGGCGGGGTGTATGTAGACTATGGCGTCGCAACCCTGAACGGCACGGACGTGTTCAGCAACACAGCCTCCCAGGGCGGGGGGATCTATGTGAGCGTTGATACGGCAAAGTTGGCTATGAGCGGCGGGGAGATCCGCGATAATGTGGCCGGCAACCACGGCGGCGGGGTGTATATTGCCGAAGGCGCCGCCGTGATGACCGGGACGCAGGTGTTCAGCAATACGCTGCTCGACACCGCTGGCGGCTGGGGCGGCGGGGTGTACGTTGATCTGCCTACCGCTGCGTTGACTATGACCGGTGGAGTGATCAGCGACAACGCGGCCGCCGTAGGCGGGGGGATATACCTTAACCAGGGCCGCGCCGCGCTGCACGAGACGCAGGTGCTTAGCAACACAGCCCCCGAATATCAAGGGGGTGGGGTGTACGTTGCGCAGGCCGACGCTGCGCTGACCGTGAGCGGCGGCGAGATCGGCTACAACGCAGCCGGTTATGAAGGCGGCGGGGTGTACGTAGAGGAAGGCAGCGTAACGCTGAGCGGAACGCGGGTGATCGGCAACATGTCCCACCGCGGCGGCGGCGTGTTCGTCCGCTGGGCGCCTGTGGCGTTGAACGGGACGCAGGTGATCAGCAACACGGCCGGGGGCCAGGGCGGCGGGATATTCGTCGAGGAGGGCGAGGCAGCGCTGACCGTGAGCGGCGGGGAGATCAACGCCAACGTGTCCGACTATGGCGGCGGCGGCATGTATATACAATATGGCGTCGTGACGCTGGACAGCGTGCAGGTGTCTCACAATACCGCCAACTCCGAGGGCGGCGGCGGGTTGTACGTCGCCGCCGCCGACGTGACGCTCGACGGAGCGCGGATCGCGGCCAACACAGCGTTGGCCGGCAGCGCGATATACCAGTACGCCGGCGCGATCACCCCGACCACCGACTTGACGGTCACAGGGAATATCTACCAGGCCAACGGGCGCTTTGTCGGTTCCGCTCACGACCTGCGGATCGAAGGCGCCTTGACGTTGGCGGGCGGCCATTTCTACGCCCCCTACGAGCCTTATGAGTTCGTTCTCACGGGGGATTATCTCCACACCGGCGGCACCTATCACCAAATTAAGTCGGTAAACGACAGCAGCGACGTCGCTTTCCCCAAGGCGGGCGGGCTGATCCTCAATGCCAACGGCCAGAATCTGGGCAGCACCCAGATCGCAGACACGGCGAACGGATATTGCGCGGGCGTGACGTCCGGCGACGCCGTGCGGCACTGCACTCTCATCACCCCCACCCTCAGCACCGGGCGGGATGCGACGATCACCTTCTACTATCTGAGCGGCGAGATTCCCGGCGGCCAGCAGTGTACTTCCATGGAAGCTTACCGGTGGACCGGCGCGTGGGATACCATGTTGACGCGCGACCCGAGCTATGGAACCGACGGGCGGCTGTGCGGCAGCAATCCGCAGTCTATACGAGTGATGGATGTGGATGCGTTCTCGCCCTTCGCCATCCACCAGCCGATGCCGGCCGACATCCTGGTCGTTCCTACCGCCCTCGACTTTGACGAGCAGGCGGTCGCCGCCGGGCCGACGCTGGCGCAGCGGGTGACGATCACCAACACGGGCGACTTTGACCTGCACATCAGCGCCGTCACCCCCTCCGGCGACGCCGGCGAATTCGCTGTGACCGACAGCGGCGAGATCACCCTGACACCCGGCAGCACACGCACGCTTGACATCGCCTTCAACCCCACCGGCGCGGGCGACAAAGGCGCCGTCCTCACCATCACATCGGACGACAGCGACACCCCCTCCATTCCGGTGGTCCTGAGCGGGCGGGGCATTGACTGCGAGATCGTCGTTGCGCCGAACAGCCTGGCCTTTGGCGAACAGGACATCGCCGCCGGGCCAACCGTATCGCAGGCGGTGATCATCACCAACACCGGCAGCGCCGCCCTGCACATCACCAGCATCGCGCTGACCGGGAACGCGCCCACGGCCTTCGTCATCGTGAGCGGCGGGGGCGCGGTCACTCTGACGACCGGCAGCACGCACACCGTCTACGTCGCCTTCGATCCCGCGAGCACAGGCGCCAAGTCGGCCAACCTGACCCTCCAATCGGACGACGGCGACGAGGCAACCGTCAACGTGGCCTTGAGCGGCACGGGCACGGGCACCGATTACAAAATTTTCCTGCCATTGACGCTCAGGAATTGAGCCTACAGGCATAAACAAAAAGCCCCGCAAGGTTTGAAGAACCTTACGGGGCTTTTTGTTTTTCCCTTACCCCTGCTTACACGCCTCCACCACTTCCGCCGCCAAATCATACCGATTAAACGCCGGCATAATGTACACGCCGCGCGCCCATTCCCGCATCTGCGCGATCAACTCCACGGCGATGCGCACACCTTCGTGCGGCGAGTCGTCGCCCGCTGCTTCCAGCCGCGCAAAGATTTCCGGCGAGATACTGATGCCGGGGACTTCGTTGTGCAGGAAGCGCGCGTGTTTCACGCCGTAGAGCGGCAGGATGCCCACCAGCACCGGCGGCGTCAGCGAGCCGTGCGCGGCGGCGTAGGCGTCCAAAAAGGTGCGCGCTGCCGCCGGGTCGTAGACTGGCTGCGTGAGGAAGAAGTCCGCCCCCGCTTCCACCTTGCGCCGCGTGAGCTTGATCTCGTGCGCCAGATCGGTGGGCGTGAGGTTGAGCGCGGCCCCCACGTAGAACGTCGTCGGCTGGCCGATGTCGGCCCCGGCGTGATCCACCCCGGCGTTGAAGCCCTCTTTGATCAACTTGATCAGGCCGGTGGAGGTCAGATCGTAGTTGTCCATCGCCTCGGGGTAGTCGCCGATAGACGTGGGGTCGCCCATCACCACGAAGACGTTGCGGATGCCCAGCGCGTGCGCGGCCAACAGGTCGCCCTGGACACGCAACAGATTCCGCCCGCGTGTGGGGAAGTGCAGCGTCGTCTCGATGCCGACCTTCGCCTGAATGATGCTGCACACGGCCCAGGGACTCATCCGCATCCGCGCCATCGGGCTGTCGGCCACATTGATGACGTCCGCGCCGGCCTCGGCCAGCAGCGTCGCGCCGGCCAGCAGCTTCTTCGTGGAGAGGCCGCGCGGCGGGTCCATCTCCACGGCAACGACGAAGGTGTCCTCCATGCAAATCTGCGACAGACACGAGGGGCGGTCGGGCGCGAGGTCCGCGCCGGCGGGCTGCACCGGGACGGAGAATGGGGCCGGCGCAGGGCCGGCGGGCGGCCCGGCGTCCAGCGCAGCGCGGATCGCGGCGATGTGTTCCGGCGTCGTGCCGCAGCAGCCGCCGATCATCTGCGCGCCGGCCTGCGCGAAGGCCCAGGTGTACTCGCCGAAGTACTCCGGCGTCGCCGGGTACATAATCCGCCCGGCGACCTCCTCCGGCCACCCGGCGTTGGGTTTGACCCACAGCCGCGCTTCCGGGACGGCGATGTGCATCTGCCGCAGCAGGCGCAGGAGCTGCACGGGGCCGCCGGAGCAGTTCACGCCGACAACAGCGGCGCCTGCCTCCCACAGCCGCCGCGCCACCTTCGCCGGGGAGTCTCCCAGCAGGGTGCGGTCGTCGCGGGTGAAGGTCATCGAAGCGACGATGGGCAGGTCGCTCACGGATTGGACGGCCTGGATAGCTTCCTGCATTTCCACCAGGTCGCTCAACGTTTCAATCACGATCAGGTCAACACCAGCAGAAACCAGGGCCGTCGCTTGCTCGACAAAGGCATCGCGGGCCTGCTCCTTGGTTACGCGGCCATACGGCGCCAGCCGCACGCCCAACGGGCCGATGTCCCCCGCCACCAGCACGTCCTTGAACGACGCCGCCACAACGCGGCGCGCCAAATCCACCCCAGCGCGGTTGATGGCGTCCACCTGCATGTCCATCCCGTGCGCGGCCAGTTTGTAGCGGTTCGCGCTGAAGGTATTGGTCAGGATGATCTGCGCGCCGGCCTCAATGTAGGCATGGTGAATTTCCGCCACCAACGCCGGACGGGTCAGGTTCAGGCCGTCAAAGCAGGCTTGCGGCGAGATACCGCGCGTGTGCAACATCGTCCCCATCGCGCCGTCGGTGAGCAGTGGACGCTCGGAACGCGCCCAATAGTCTAAAAATTCCCCCTCTCTCATATCCTCCCTCCAAAAATGACTCAACGGATTGAACGGATGCAACGGAAGGATACACACCGCACTCTAAAATTTTTTTCTTTTTATCAGCAGATTAGGCAGATTGAGCAAATTCCAAGCGGTAAGCCGCCCCAAAATCTGCTTAATCTGCTAAATCCGCTGACAAAAATGTTAAATCTAGCGTGCGTTGAGTAGAAATCGGCCAGTTCTACTCCGGTATCTTCCGCAGCATTCGCACGGCGTCCATTATACCCCGGAGCGCGGGGATGACTTCGTCCCAGGTCCGCGTTTTGAGGCCGCAGTCCGGGTTGACCCAGATTTGCTCCGGTTTGAGATGTTGGACGAAGGTGCGCAGTTTGGCCGCGATGAAGTCCACGGAGGGGATCACGGGGCTGTGGATGTCGTAGACGCCGGGGCCGACTTCGCGCGGGTAGCCGTACTCGGACAGCGCGCGGAGCATGGCGTCGCCGCTGCGGGCGTTCTCGATGGAGATAACATCGGCGTCCAGGCGGTCAATCGCGGGCAGGATGTCCTCGAATTCGGAATAGCACATGTGCGTGTGGATTTGCGTCCCCGACTGGACGCGCGCCGTCGCCAGGCGGAAGGCGTCCACGGCCCAGGTGAGGTAGTCGTCCCAGCGCTCGCGCTTGAGCGGCAGGCCTTCGCGCAGGGCGGGTTCGTCCACCTGGATGATGCGCGCGCCGGCGGCTTCCAGGTCGGCCATTTCGTCGCGCAGCGCCAGCGCGAGCTGGTAGGCGATGGTCTGGCGGGGGATGTCCGTGCGGGGGTACGACCAGTTGATGATCGTCACCGGGCCGGTCAGCATCCCCTTGACGGGCTTGGCGGTGTGCGACTGCGCCACGCGGAACTCGCGCACGGTCATCGGCGCGGGGCGGGCCACGTCGGCGTAGAGGATGGGCGGGCGCACGTAGCGGCTGCCGAAGCTCTGCACCCAGCCGTACTGCGTGAAGGCGAAGCCGGTCAGCTTCTCGGCGAAGAATTCGACCATGTCGGTCCGCTCGAACTCGCCGTGAACCGGCACGTCCAGCCCCAGGCCATCCTGCACGCCGATGGTGTAAGCAATGAAGGCGTCCACCCCGGCCTGATACTCAGCGAGGGTGATGCTGCCCTTGTTGTAACGCGCCCGCAGCGCGCGCACTTCTTTGGTCTGTGGGAACGAGCCGATGGTGGTGGTGGGGAACGGCGGCAAGTTTACCTGCGCCGGGCGGCGCTCCGTGTACGACTGCGCGCGGCGGAAATCGTCCGGCGTCAGCGCGGCCACCCGCGCCGCGACGCCCGCATCTTCCGGCGCAAAGGCGCGGAACGCGGTCCAGGCGGCGTCGGACGAGGCAAGATCGCCGGAGGCCAGGGCGCGCAGTTCCGCCAACTTCTCTTCGGCGAAGGCCAGAACGCCGCGCAGGGCGTCGGGGAGCGCGGTCTCGCGGGCGGCGCTGTACGGCACGAATTGCAGCGACGCGGACGCGCCGACGCGCACCCTGGGGGCCAGCGCACGCAGTTCCGCCAGCAGCGGCGCGACAACGGCGGACCGCATCCGCCACACGCTGCGGCCATCCACCACGCCCGCGCCCAGGACTTTGTCGGCAGGCCAACCGTGTTCGCGGAGCAAGGCCAGATTGTCCCCCCGCGTGAAGTCCAGCGAGAGCGCGGCGACGGGCAGGCGCGTGACCCACGGGTAAGTCGCGCCAAGATCGTCGAAGTAGGTCACAAGGTTGAGCGGCACGCCCGCTTGCGCCAGGGCCGCGTAAGCCGTCTCGAAGTGCGGGCGCAGGTCGGCGGCGGCGCTCAGGACGAGAGCCGGCTCGTGCATCTGGACTTCGGGGACGCCCAACGCTTTCAACTCGGCCAGGAGCTGCGCGTAAAGCGGCAGCAGCGCGGCCAGCCAGGTGGTGAAGTCGGCGTCCGCTTCCAGGCGGGCCAGCCGCAGCAGCGTCACCGGGCCGACGACGATGGGGACGGCGCGGCGGCCCAGCACGCCTTGCGCGCGTTGCACCAATTCGAGGAAGTCGGCAAAGTTGGCTTCCGGCGTCAACGCGGCGTCCAGTTCCGGCGCGAGGTAGTGGTAGTTGGCGTCGAACCACTTGGTCATGTCCAGGGCGGAGACGCCTTCCGCGCCGCGCGCCATCGCAAAGTAGCGCGCCAGGCCGGTCAGATCGCGGAAGCGCGGCGGGATGAGGCCCAGGCGCACCGTCCAATCCAGCACCGCGTCGTACAGCGTCGCATCGCCGACGCCGACGAAGTCAACGCCGGCGGCTAACTGCGTCCGCCAGCCTTCTTCGGCGACGGCCCAGAACGTCGCCAGCAACTCGGCCTCGGCCACGTCGCCCTTCCAGTGCCCCTCCAGCGCGCGTTTGATCTCACGGTTTTTGCCGATGCGGGGGTAGCCCAGGGTTTGGGTGTGTAAAATGTCCATTATGCTCCTTTCATCAGTCTTGTAGTCGTTAGTCGGATAGTCGGGGAGTCTTCAGGCTCATTTCGAGATAGAGTCTGGTCAAATCAGCCCGACTTTGTACGAAAAACATCTTCTAAATTCGCAGTTTACTATAAGCCAATGAGATGTCAATCATTGAGCCGCTCCAATCTGCTGAATCTGCTCAATCTGCTGACAAAAAAACCCTTAAAGAAATCCGTTTCATCCGTTAAATCCGTTGAGACGCTTGGCAAATCGGCAAGTTATGGGATACTCCTTGAGTTGGAGGCTCAGAGAGCAAACTTGGAAATTATTACGATCACCCCCACCGACAACCGCTATACGATTCGGGAATGGCTGCGCCGCGTGACGGAGCCGCAGGTGTTGATTGTCCTGCCAGCCGAGGTCGAAAAGGGCTGGCAAGACCCGCTGGATTACGAGGTATTGTTCCGCACGGCGCTGACGCGCGGATTGGAAGTCGCCTGGGTTGCCGACGATCCGGCGACGCACCCGTTGATTCGCGCAGGCGGTTTCCATCTGTTCAACACGGAGGCCGAGGCGCAGGAGTATCTGACGAAGCACAATGCTTTGCCTGCGTTACGTCCGCCGCGCCAGCCTCAAAAGCCCAAACGTCCCTGGTGGGCGGATGAGCCGCGTCGGCCCAAGCCGCCCGCGCTCCGCCGCCCGCCGCTCTGGTTGTTGGGGCTGGAGTTAGTGTTATTTCTATCCGTCCTCGTTGTAGTAGCCGTGACGACGTTTCTTTCGGGGCCATCGGCGCGCATTGTGCTGGTGCCCGCCAGCACAACGTATACGCGGATGGTGGCTATTTCGGTGGACCCGGCATTAGAAGCCGCCGATCTCCAAAACGGCGTCATCCCCTCCCGGCGCGTGGGCGACGAGTTTGAAAGCTACGTGGAAGTCGGCACCACCGGACGCAGCTTCGCGTTTTCGGGGCGAGCGACCGGGTCGGTGCTCTTCACCAATTTGCTGGGGCAGGAGTACCGCGTGCCGGAAGGGACGATTGTGCGCACTTCAGCAGGATCGTATCCCGTGCGGTATAGCACCCTACAGGACGTGACCATTCCGCCCTTCGGTCAGGCAGAAGTCGCGGTTGAAGCCCTGGAAGAGGGGCCGCGCGGCAATGTGGCGGCTTACCAGATCAACTTGATTGAGGGCGTCGTCGGTTTTGCGGTGCGCGTGACGAACCCCTACCCCATCGCCGGCGCCGCCAGCCAGACGGTGCCCGCCGTCTCCGATGCTGACCGCGTCCGCGCGTGGGACATCGCAGCGCAGCAGGTGATGGCCGCAGCCTACAATGGGCTGCAAGACCTGATTGAACCAGGCGAAATTTTGCCGCAACAAGAGCTAGTGATCCAGGCGACGCCCAAACAAGCGTACACCCACCTGGTGGGCGAACAGTCGCCCACGTTGGGGTTGTCGCTGCGTCTGCTCGTCACCGGGCAAGCCGTGAAGATGACCGACGTACAGGCGGTCGCCTACCGCCAACTGGCGACGCAACTGCCGGAAGGTTACACGCTGACCGACGCGCGCTTCGAATACGGCGAGGCCGCCGAAGAAGACGTGAGGCAAGGTATTTTCACGTTTTACGTGACGACACACGGCTATGCCGCCGCCAACATCAGTCCGGCGGAGGTCGTGCAGAAGGTTAAGGGGCGGTCGGTGGACAAAGCCGCCGAGGTTTTGGCAGCAACCCTGCCCCTGGCGCGACCGCCGGAAGTCACAGTGTCGCCGAAATGGTTCCCCTACATGCCCTTCATGCCGATCCGGATTGAGGTGGAAGTGGCGACGGAAATACCGCAGATGGCGAATAGCAAATAGCGAATTGCGAATTGCGGGTTCGTTGATTGAAAGGCGGCGTGTAGATGCGGTATCTGGCGTTGGATTTAGGGCGGCGGCGGGTTGGGGTGGCCGTCAGTGATGCGCTAGGGATGCTGGCGCGACCTCTGGAAGTGTTCAAGCGGAGTTCGCGGGTGGCGGATTTTGCGCACGTGGCGGAGTTGGTGAAAGCGCAGGGCGCAGAGACGTTGGTGATCGGGCTGCCCTTGCAGATGGACGGCAGCGAAGGGGAGAACATCGCCTGGGTGCGCGAGTACAGCGCCGCTATGGCCGCCGCCGTCGGGACGCCGGTGGAATTTTGGGATGAGCGGCTCACCACCGTCGAAGCGGAAGACATCATGCGGGAGCAGGGCAAAGTCCCCGACAAGAACTGGATTGACGCGGTGGCGGCGGCGGTGATTTTGCAGGGGTATCTGGATTCTCGTCAAACGCGGTGACGTAAAACGTAAAACGTGAAACGTAATTCTCTTACGTTTCACGTTTTACGTTTTATTAAGGGGTTATTTCTGGATAGTCGGCGATAGGGTTACCGCTTTCGCCGTCAACTGCGCGAACTCCTGCACATCCTCGTCGCGGGGGAGATATTCGGCGATGCGGCGGGCTTCACGGCTGAGGTCTTCCAGGGTCGTCCCCATCTCCGTGGCCCAATAGCTGGCCCGCAGCACCTCGGCGTATTGCGAGACCACCGCCGCCAGTTGGAAGCGCGGCGAGGCTTCCTCAAAGTCTCCGGCGAACTCAGACGGCGCGATCATCCGGCTGATCTCGATCACTTCGCCGGTGTCCGGGTCCTCGTAGCGAACGAAGACGGTCAGGGCGGGCTGCTGCGCCGGCGCGTCCGACTGCAATTTCACCTCGTACAGCGCGGTGACGCTGTGCCCCACCCCAATCTCGCCGGCGTCCACGGCGTCGTTGCGGAAGTCTTCGTCGGCCACGGCGCGGTTCTCATAGCCGATGAGCCGGTAGCTGCGCACCACGTCGGGATTGAACTCTACCTGGATTTTGGCGTCGCGGGCGATGACTTGCAGCGTCGCGGTCAGGTCGTGGACGAAGACGCGCTCGGCCTCTTTGAGGTCGTCCACGTAGGCGTAGAAGCCGTCGCCGGCGTCGGCCAACTGCTCCATCAACACGTCGTTGTAGTTCCCCATCCCAAACCCCACGGTGGTCAGGTAGATGTCGTCTTCGGCGTACTCCTCGATCTGCGCCAGGATAGATTCCGGGCCGGTGCGCCCCACGTTGGCGACGCCGTCGGAACAGAGGATGACCCGGTTGATGGCCTCGGCGTTGAAATAGTCGGACGCCATCTGATACGCCATCACCAGCCCCTCCTCCGCGTTGGTCGAGCCTTCGGAGCGCAGCTTACGGATGGCGCGGTTGATCGCGCGCTTGTCGGAAACGGGCGTCGGCTCCAGGATGACGCTGGCCTGCGAGCCGTAGACGACGATGCCAACCTCATCGGTCGGGCGCAGTTCGTCCACCAGCAGACCCAGGGCATCTTTGACAAGTTCCAGCCGGTCTTCCCGCGCCATCGAGCCGGACACGTCAATCACGAAGGTCAGCACGACGTCCTTGCGGTCTTCGGGGGCGATTTCGTAGCCCTTGAGGCCCACGCGCACCAGTTGGTACTTATCGGCGTACGGCGAGGGCGCGCCTTCCAGGTAGATGGCGAAAGCGCCTTCTGTGGGCGGGTCGTAGTCCTGGTCGAAGAAGTTGACGTATTCCTCCACGCGCACTGAGTCGCTGTTGGGCAGATAGCCGTCGTTGATGAAGCGGCGCATCACGGTGTACGCCGCCGTATCCACATCCACCGCGAAGGTGGAGTAGTGGTCGTCGTCGGTGTCAATGCGGGGGTTGACGCCGTAGTTCTTGAAGAACACATCGCCGTAGGGCTGGTCGTTGGGTTCGTCCGTGCCGCCGGTTGAGGGGCCGGGGTCCGCGTCGGGGGCGACGTAGGCCGGGGCGGCGGTCACTTGAACTTCTACGACTTTTTCCACTTCCTTTTCCACTAGTACGGTCTTTTCCACGACCACCGCAGTGGGTTCGGGCGCACGATACTGTATTACTTGCGGGGTCGGGGTCGCGCAACCGGCAAGCATCAGGGACGCCAACATCAAAACGGATACTGCAATACGGATATAGGGTTTCATTGTTTTCCTCCTGTCTGTGAATGATTGATTTTGGGCCGGGCGGGTGAGCTTTCTTCTCACCCCTCCGTTTGCCCTTCCTGTGAAGTATCATGCGGGTCAGAAGGAAAAAGTTCACGGACTTTAAAAACTTCGCGCCGCCCCGAGGATGGGGCGGCGCGCGAAGTTTATCAAGAATTTAGTGCAATTCGCGCACGGGGTAAACTGTAATGGGCTGTGACTTGCCCTTCACCGTCACCGTGCGCGGATCGGCGACGGTGACGCGGTCTTGCACCAGCGCGTAGGTATCCTGCGAAATCAGCACTTCGCCGCGCGCTGCGACACTGCAAATCCGCGCGCCGGTGTTGACGGCGTCGCCGATGACGGTGCGCTGGAGCCGCTCCACAGCGCCCTGCGCGCCGATGTTGCCGACGATCATCGGCCCGGTGTGGATGCCGATGCCGACGTGAATATCGAGGCGCTGCGCCGCGTTGAGCGTTTCGATGGCCGCAATGATGTCCAATGCGACACAGATCGCATCGGTCGCCATCGTCGGCGCGCTAAAGACGCCCAAGATTTCATCGCCGACGAATTGATCTACGTCGCCGCCGGCGTTCAAAATGAGGCCGGCCTGGCGCTGCATATAGGTGTTGAGAATCGTAATGACTTCATGCGGGTCATGCCGCTCGGAGAAGGCAGTGAAGCCGCGAATGTCGCTGAACAGTACGGTGAGCGTGCGCTTCTCGCCGCCCAGCGCCAATTCCCCACCGGAGACCACCTCTTCCAACGTGGCGCGGGAGACGAACTTGGTCAGCTTGAGCCGCTCGCGTAGGCCGATGATCATCCGGTTGATCTGCCGCCCCAGCGCGCCGATCTCGTCCTCGGAGGCCACTGTCACCTGCGTATCCAGGTTGCCCAGCCCCACTTCCCCGGCCACCGCGCCGATGTGCTGGAGCGGCGTCAAGACCAGGCGGCGCATCCCCAGGATGACCAGGAACGTCAATGCGGCGACAACCGCCACCCACATCGCCAGCGAAATCAGCGTGTTTTGGCGGATTTGGGCATCCAGGTCGCTGAGCGAGGTGGTCACGCGGATGACGCCGCGCACCCTGGGATCGGGCGACAATTCCGGGCTGTGACACTTCATACAGTCCGCATCGTTGGCGAGCGGCACGTAGTAAACCAGCTCGCGCCCTCCGTCGTCAACATGCGTCACAATCTGGCGGGCTTGCGAGCGGACGGCGGTTTGGAAGGAGGTGGATTCTTCGCGCAAGGCAGCCGCCGGGGGCGGCGGCGCCGTCGGGGCGGCGGTGGGCGATGTGGAACCATAGCTGTAGCCATACTGATACCCGGTGGACTGGGTCGGCGTCACCGACTCATTCAGTGAGAATTGCTCCCACCCCATCAGTTGGTTGACCGCGCGGATCGTGCTGTCATCGCTGAACGCCTCCTGACCATTGGCCCGAAACAGCGCGATCTCCCGGATGCTGCGCACCTTCTTGAGGTCGCTCAACAGCCCGCGGGCAATCGGCGCCGTGCCGACCAGCATGTTGTTCTTGATGCTCTCGTACAACACGGAGACCTGCTGTTCGACGCCAGACTCACGCTCCTGCACCAGGTCGCGGTTTTGCACCGCGAGGAAGTAGGTGACGACCAAACCAATACCCACTACAATCGTCAACAGGGTCAACAACAGGATTTTTGAGGTCAGACTGCGCCGCATAGATCGCCTCCTATCGTCAGCCTTAAGGTTGCATTTTGACTATTGTTGAGAATAATAGGCAGAATTAAGGATTGAGCAAGTTCGTGATTGAAAAAGGGAAGTAGACCATGGGAATCAACTATCTCGCGACAAGATTGCTGATGCTGCCGGTAGTGGCGGTAGGACTCGGACTCGCCATAACCCTGCCAATACTGGCTTATCGAAAACTCTGGGAGTGGCTCAATCAACGCATGGAGCGACAGTCAGAATTGTTGTTAGGCGCAGGGACTTCACCAGATACAAAATCTTCAGGCAATGCCGGCAGATTTGTTTGGTTAGCAGGAGCACTCCTCGGTGCATGGTTATCACAGAGCTATACTATCAAGCCGGAAACCTTGAAAGATTTGTTTTACAATTTTGCTAAAGTATCGTTTGGAATGATGGTAGGCAGCTTCTTGAGTCTGTGCCTGGGTGAAGTTTGCATTTATCTCTATGAGCGTGAAGTCGCAAAACACCTGAAAGAATCTCTGGATTCACCCCGCATCGTCCAAGAAGCGACCCATAATTTAGACTCATTGAAAGCACAGGCAGAACGTGCGGCACAACAAGTCGTAAGAAAATGGGTACTGATAGGGTCAGTCATCGGGGTGACTTTCGGTTGCATTTTCCTGTACGCAACGGTGTATGCAATGGATGCGGCCAATTACCAGCAGGGTCAAGCGCGCGCCAGTGACTTATTGGCGGCGTTAGAAACCTACAAAAACGCAACCGGCAAATATCCGGCGGCATTGACCGATATGACTCCATCGTATTTACGGCGGATCCCTCGCCCTGCCTTGCGCTATGAGTATCAATATCTTTCCTGTCGGCAAGGAACAGGCTATATTCTCTACTACCGCCTGCAAGGAATGGTGGGAAAATACTGCGGGTATGGGGATAAGTCACAAGAGTGGCAGTGTGTTGATATTCCCCATTCCAGATTCCATAATTCTTCTTGTGACATTTCGCAACCTTAACCGGAAGCGCAGTGGCAGGATAACAAATCTTATGTATACTTTGGGAGACGCCAAAGTATTAAAAACTCAGAATGAGCAACCACATCTGCCACAAAGTAACACGCTACGCATCACGCATTACTCATTTCTAATTTCCAATTTCCTATAACCCATTTCAGGAGGACACCAATGGATTACACCTATTTAGACATTGCCAAAATGATTGACCATTCGCTGCTCAACCCAACGATGGATGTCGCCATCCTGGAGCAGGGCATCCAGGTGGGGCTGGCCTACGATACGGCGAGCATCTGCATTATGCCGTACTACCTCAAGCGCTGCGCGGAGCTGCTGGCGGGCAGCACCATCAAGGCCAGCGCGACTATCGGCTTCCCGCACGGCGGGCACACCACCGCGATCAAGGTCGCCGAGGCGCAGCAGGCATTGGCCGACGGCGGCCAGGAATTGGACATCGTCGTGAACATCAGCAAGGTGCTGAGCGGCGACTGGGACTACGTCCGCGCCGAGATCAAGGCGCTGGTGGGCGTGACGCACGCCGCCGGGCAAAAAATCAAAGTCATCTTCGAGAACTGCTATCTCAAGGACGAGCACAAGATCAAGCTGTGCGAGATTTGCGGCGAACTCGGCGCGGACTGGGTCAAGACCTCGACCGGCTACGGCACCGGCGGCGCGACGCACGACGACCTGCGGCTGATGCGCGCGCACTCGCCTGCGCGCGTCCAGGTAAAGGCCGCCGGCGGCGTCCGCACGTTTGACCAACTGCTGGAAGTGCGCGCGTTGGGCGTCACCCGCGTCGGCGCGTCCGCCACGGCCAAGATTCTCGACGAGTGCCGCGCGCGGCTGGGGTTGGCGCCGCTCACGCTGAACACAACCTCCCCTGAAGTAGTAAATTATTGAAATATAACCGCCCGTTTTCGATTGCATTCTGCCTCCTAGCCTTTCTTGCAGCGACCCTGATCGCCCGTTACGTTCTGGAGGGGGTTCCGCACCTTGAGGACGAGATCGCGTATTGGTTCCAAGCGCAGGTCTTTGCCGATGGACGCCTCTATACGCCCTCGCCAGAGACACCCTTCTGTTTTTCGACGCACTTCGTCGTAGATTACGGTGGGCGGCGCTTCGGCAAGTATCCGCCAGGGTGGCCCGCGCTGCTGGCGCTGGGGATGAAGCTGGGAGTACCTTGGTGGATCAATGCTGCGGGCGCGCTGTTGACGGTAGCCCTGACGTTCCGGCTGGCCCGCGAGCTTGACGGCCCAACCACGGGCGCGTGGGCAGCGGCGCTGGCGGCCACGTCGCCGTTTGTGCTGTTGCTGTCCGGATCACTGATGCCGCACACGACCTGCCTGGTTTTCGTCACGGCGTTTCTGTGGAGCTTCATCCGCAGTTGCTGCGCCGGACAAGGTGGGAGTCGGTGGGCCGCGCTGGCCGGATTGATGCTCGGTGGGGCGTTTGCGATACGGCCCTTTTCGGCAGTCGCGGTGGCCGCCCTGGCGGGAGCCACCGCGCTATGGCGCGGGCTGCGGCGACGCGAATGGGCGCGAGTGCCGGCCCTGGCGGGGGGATTCGCGCTGCTGGCCTGGGTTGTCCCCTTCTGCAATGCGGCGTGGACCGGCAATCCGTGGCTTTCGCCCTACACGCTCGTCTGGCCCTTCGATCAGGTCGGCTTTGGGCCGGGGCATGGCCCGTTTCCGCAGGGCAATACCGTCTGGTCCGGCTTGGGGAATGTGGGCGCCGCGTGGTTGCAAATGCCCTTTCACCTCCACGGTTGGCCGGGACTGAGTTTGTTGTTCGTCATCGTTCCCTTCATCCTGCGCCCGCGCCGCTTCTGGGATGGCTTTTTGGGGATGACAACGCTCTCTCTGTCCCTGGCGCACGTTGCCTACTGGACAAGCGGCAGCACGTTCGGCCCGCGTTACCTCTACGAGGGCGCGTCGGCGCTGCTGGCGCTTTCGGCGCGGGGCCTCCGTCTTGCGGGCGCGTGGATGCAGGCGCACAGTTCACGCGCCCGGCGCGTGTTCCGCGGCGCGTTGTTGCTGCTGATAATGTTCGATTTGGTGATATATTTGCCCTGGCAATTAGCACGCTATCATGACCTCTACGGCATCACGGCAGCGCCGCGCCGCATTTTGGAGCAGGCGAACCTGCATCACGCCCTGGTGATTGTGCATGAGACGCGCGAGTGGAAGGATTACGCCGTGCCGTTTGCGATGAACGCCCCCACCCTGGACGGCGATGTTGTTTATGCCCGCTCCTGCCCGTTCACGGACACGTTACGCGCCGCCTACCCGGATCGCGCCATCTATGAATTTGACGGGCAGGTAATCTATCCGTACCCATCTCAGTGATGTCCATAATTTAACAAAGTAAAGGAGTAATAAGTAATGATGAATCTCCGCCCTATTCACAGCGCAAGCGATGCCGAAGCACTGTACGCTATCCATGTCAGCCGCGCCGAGCGCGACAAAGTTGATCCATTCTCTCCATACGAGGACAATCCTCCCCTGGAATGGCTGCGCACAGCCATCATAGAAGCCCTCGATGCCGGCCAGCAGGAGGACTGGCAGGTGGCGTGCATGGGG
This sequence comes from Anaerolineae bacterium, assembly GCA_034429475.1. Classification (GTDB taxonomy): domain Bacteria; phylum Chloroflexota; class Anaerolineae; order B4-G1; family SLSP01; genus JAKQHY01. The sequence goes on along the minus strand of DAOUGD010000135.1, from coordinate 39,132 downwards.
GATCAAGTGGTGGGTTATGGTCAGATCGAGTCCTGGCAGGAAGACGACGGGACGTGGGTGTATCTTAACCAGGGCTGGGTGGCGCCGGAATGGCGCGGCCAAGGCGTGGGGACGGCGCTGCTCCACTGGGCCGAAGACCTCAGCCGCCGCCGGGCCGCCGCGGAACATCCCGGCGCAAAAGCCGAGTTCGCCGCCAACGCCAGCAGCACCGAAACGGACGCGACCGCCCTGCTGGAGCACGCCGGCTACAGCGCGGGGTTCACCGTGCTGGATATGCGGCTGGAGGCGGACATCCCGCCGATCCAACCGCTGCCGGACGGCCTTGAAGTGCGCCCAGTAGAGCCAGAACACTACCCGCTCATCGCGGCCAGCGTCCACGAGGCGTACAAAAAGGAATATGAAGACGGCCGCTTCAATGAGGACATAGACATCAACGAATACCTGGCCGAACTGGAAGCGCCGCGCCAGGACCCCACGCTCTGGCAGGTGGCCTGGGATGGCGACCTCATTGCGGGGCAGGTCCTCCCCACCCTGAAGGGCGAGGTCGCCGACATCGCCGAGGTCAGCGTCCGCCCGCCGTGGCGGCGGCGCGGGCTGGCGCGCGCCCTGCTCATCCGCGCCCTGCACCTGCTGCGCGAACGCGGCGCGACAGTGATCCGCCTGGGCACCGTCGCCGAGTTCCGCACCCGCGCGCGGGACCTGTACACCGGCGTCGGCTTCCGCGTGCTGAAGGAATTTCCGCGCTACCGCAAGCCGTTTTAACCTCCCCATGCCCGGCGCGCAGCAAAATTTCGCTGTTTCGGCCAGCAGATTAAGCGGGTTTAGCAGATTAAAGTCTGTGAACAACCCAAAATCCGCTTAATCTGCTCAATCTGCTGATAAAAAACTGAGGTAGGCCCTATGACCCTTGAAATACATCCTTTAGATGCCGCCGATGCGGCCACTTTAGAAACGTTTCTCCTGCCGCGTCTGGAAACTTCGATGTTTCTGCTCGGCAACATGCGCGCGGCGGGATTGCGTTACACCGGCGAGCGGTATACCGGAAACTACGTCGCGGCATTTGAAGACAATGTCATAGTGAGCGTCGCCGCGCACTACTGGAATCACATCCTCATTTTGCAGGCGCCGAGCCACCTGGATGTCCTGTGGCGCGCCGCGCTGCAAACGTCGGGACGGCCAATCAAGGGCGTCATCGGCCCGCACGCGCAGGTGGAGGAAGTCAAAGCGGCGTTGAATCCGGCGGCGGCCATCGTGCAGATGGATGAGTGCGAGCAGCTTTACGGCCTGGCGCTGACCGACTTGATCGTGCCGGACGCGCTGCGGACGGGGCAGGTCGTCGGGCGGCGCGCGGCGGCCGGCGACGTGGAGACGTTGACCCGCTGGCGCGTCGGCTACGAGATCGAGGCGCTGCGGGAACAGCCGTCGCCGCAGCTTTGGGAGCAGGAACGCGCGATGGCGGATCGACTCGTGCGCGAGAACAACACCTGGGTTCTGCAAGCCGCCGGGCAGCCCGTGGCAACCAGCGCGTTCAACACCCGCCTCAAGGAAGTCGTCCAGATCGGCGGGGTGTGGACGCCGCCGGAACTGCGCGGGCGCGGCTACGCGCGCTGCGTCGTCGCCCAATCGCTGCTGGACGCGCGCGCGGAGGGCGTGAAGAAGGCGATCCTCTTCACCGGCGCGGATAACCTGCCGGCGCAAAAAGCCTATACCGCGTTGGGGTTCCGGCACATCGGGGATTATCATTTACTCATGCTGCGCGAACCATTACGTATGTCATTTTGACCCTCTTCATGGCTATGTTATAATGGACGTTTGGAATCCGCAACGAACTTGAGCTGTCCGTTGTTATGAAAAACCCGCGCCCAGGGGCGCGGACGATGATAGTTGTTAGAATTTCTCTAACCTTTAACAAAATTTCAGGAGGTTTTTTATGGCAGAACGCAAAATGGTGACGGTAGATGGCAATACCGCGTGTACCTACGTGGCGCACAAAGTCAGCGAGGTGATCGCCATCTATCCCATTACTCCTTCCACGTCAATGGGGGAAATGGCCGATGCGTATTCGGCAAAGGGACAACCCAATCTCTGGGGCACCGTCCCCCTCGTGGTCGAGATGCAGTCCGAGGGCGGCGCGGCCGGCGCGTTGCACGGCGCGCTCCAAACCGGGTCGCTGTGTACCACCTTCACGGCCTCCCAGGGTCTGTTGTTGATGTTCCCCAGTATGTTCAAAATCGCCGGTGAGCTGACGCCGCTGGTCATTCACGTCTCGGCGCGGAGCCTGGCGATGCAGGCGCTCTCCATCTTCGGCGACCACAGCGACGTGATGGCTGCCCGCTCCACCGGCTTTGCGATGCTGGCAAGCTGCTCGGTGCAGGAGGCCCAGGATATGGCCCTGATCGCGCACGCCGCCACCCTGGAAGCGCGCGTCCCTTTCCTCCACTTCTTCGACGGGTTCCGCACCTCCAACGAGATCAACAAGATCGAGCAACTGACGGCCGACGACCTCAAATCCATGATCAGCGACGATCTGGTGCGAGCGCACCGCGCTCGCGCGATGAATCCCGACAACCCCACGATCCGCGGCTCCTCGCAAGGGCCGGATGTATACTTCCAGGGGCGGGAGACGGTCAACCCGTATTACCTCAAGACCCCGGAAATCGTCCAGCGCACGATGGACAAGTTCGCCGCCCTGACCGGGCGCGCGTATCACCGCTTCGATTACGTCGGCGCGCCCGATGCCGAGGACATCATCGTGATGATGGGGTCCGGCGCGGAAGTGGCGCACGAGACGGTGGAGTATCTGGCGGGGAAGGGTGAAAAAGTCGGTCTGCTCAAAGTGCGCCTCTATCGTCCCTTCGACGTGGAAGCCTTCGCGGCGGCGCTCCCCAAGACGGCAAAATTGTTGGCCGTGTTGGATCGCACCAAGGAACCCGGCGCGGCGGGCGAGCCGCTGTACGTGGACTGCATCACCGCGCTGACCGAGACCGGGCGCACCGGCATCAAGGTCATCGGCGGGCGGTACGGCCTCTCCAGCAAGGAATTCACGCCGGCGATGGTCAAGGGCATTTTCGACGAGATGAAAAAGGCCAATCCCAAGAACCACTTCACCATCGGCATCAACGACGACGTGACGCACACCAGCCTGGCCTACGACGCGTCCTTCAACATCGAGCCGCCGGACGTCGTCCGCGCAATGTTCTTCGGACTCGGCTCCGACGGCACGGTGGGCGCGAACCACGACACCATCGAGATCATCGGCACCGAGACGCCCAACTATGCGCAGGGTTATTTCGCCTACGATGCGAAGAAGTCGGGCGGGTACACCGTCTCTCACTTGCGCTTCGGACCACGTCCCATCCGCCAGACATGCCAGGTCAGCTCCGCCAGCTTCATCGGCTGCCACCAGTTCGTCTACCTGGAAAAGTTGGATGTGTTGGGGCCGGCGATGGAAGGCGGCGTCTTCCTGCTTAACACTCCCTACGCGCCGGAAGAGACGTGGGACAAGATGCCACGTCACATCCAGCAGCAGATCATTGACAAGAAGTTGAAGTTCTACGCGATCAATGCCTACGACGTGGCCGACAAGGCGGGGATGCCGGGGCGCATCAACACCATTATGCAGACGTGCTTCTTTGCGATTTCCGGCGTCCTGCCGAAAGACGAAGCCATCGCCAAAATCAAAGAAGCCATCTACAAACGCTTCAACAAGAAGGGCGAGAAAGTTGTGCAGCAGAACTACGCGGCGGTGGACAACGCCCTGGCGCACCTAGTTGAAATCACCGTGCCGGCCAAGGCGACCAGCACCGTAGAAGTGCCGCCGATTATGACCGCCGGCGGGCCGGAGTTTGTGTACGAAGTGGCAGCCAAGATCGCCACGCTCACGGGCAATGACGTGCCCGTCTCCGCCATGCCGGTGGACGGCGTCTTCCCTTCCGGCACCACGCAATACGAGAAGCGCAGCATCGCCCTGGAGATGCCGGTGTGGAATCCCGACGTCTGTATCCAGTGCGGCAAATGCGCGATGGCCTGCCCGCACGCCGTCATTCGGATGAAGATTTACGATCCCGCGCTCCTGGAAAATGCACCGGAAGGGTTCAAGTCCACCGACGCCAAGGGCAAGAAGTTTGAGGGCAAGAAATTCACTATCCAGGCTGCGCCCGAAGACTGCACCGGCTGCGGGCTATGCGTTGAGACCTGCCCGGCCAACGATAAGGCGAACCCGGGTCGCAAGGCCATCAATATGACGCCACAGCCGGCCATCCGCGCACAGCAGCGGGAATATTGGAACTTCTTCTTCAACGCGCTGCCCGATTACGATCGCGCCGACCTGAGCCTGAACCTGGTCAAAGAGACGCAACTGTTGCGCCCGCTGTTTGAGTTCTCCGGCGCGTGCGGCGGCTGCGGCGAGACGCCCTACGTCCGCCTGATCAGCCAGCTTTTCGGCGACCGCGCCGTGATTTCCAACGCGACCGGCTGCTCATCCATCTACGGCGGGCACATGCCCACCACCCCCTACACCACCAACAGCGACGGCCGCGGCCCGACCTGGAACAACAGCCTGTTCGAGGACAACGCCGAGTTCGGATTTGGCTTCCGCCTGACGTTGGACAAGCAAGAGCAATATGCCCGCGAGCTGGTGGAGCAATTCCGAGACAAGCTGGGCGAGGAACTGACGAACGACCTGCTCACGGCGACGCAGAAGACCGAAGCGGACTACGCCGTGCAACGCGAGCGGGTCGCGCAATTGCGCATCCGCCTGACCAACGACGCCAGCCCGAAGGCGAAGGACTTGTTGAGCCTGGCCGACGTGCTGGTGCGCCGCTCCGTCTGGATTTTCGGCGGCGATGGGTGGGCCTACGACATCGGGTACGGCGGCCTGGATCACGTCCTGGCGCAGGGCCGCGACGTCAACGTGTTGGTGCTCGACACCCAACTGTACTCCAACACCGGTGGGCAGATGTCGAAGGCGACGCCGCGCGGCGCCGTGGCGAAGTTCGCCGCCGCCGGCCGCCCGCTGCCGAAGAAGGATCTCGGCCTGATTGCGATGACCTACGGCAACATCTACGTCGCGCAGATCGCGATAGGCATGGACGACGCGCAGACGCTCAAGGCCATCCGCGAAGCTGAGTCCTACGAAGGCCCTAGCCTGATTATCGCGTACAGCCACTGTATCAACCAGGGGCTGCCGCAGATGAAATTCGGCTTCGAGCAGCAGAAGAAGGCCGTGGCCTCCGGCGCGTGGATTCTGTACCGCTACGACCCGCGCCTGGCGGCTGAGGGCAAGAACCCGTTGCAACTCGACTATGGCCCGCACAAGCGCGAGGAAAAGCCGCAGTTGGACATTGCGGAATATATGTACAACGAAGTGCGCTTCAAGACACTGAGGCAGTCCAAGCCGACCGAAGCTGAGCGATTGTTGGAGCTGGCCCGGCAGGATGCAGTCGCGCGGTGGGCCTACTATCGGCAGTTAGCCGCGCTGGATTTCGGCGAGAAGAAAGCAGAGTAGGCTCTTTTTTGCAGATGCCTGTGGCCCGCCGGAGGTTACCCTCCGGCGGGTTTTTTGTCACCCAATGCTGGACAAAAATTATGAGGTAGTATAAAATAAATAGGACTTACGCAAAAGTCATCTTGATGGTAGGGGAACGCAATTGTTCGCACATATAGTTGTCCAACAACTGATGCTTTACCTGATAAATGGTGCGCTCCGTTTCGGTGGCGACTTGGTTCAAGCGCCCCCACACCAACAAAGCACACCCAATGTGATTGCGTTGCATACGAGCTTTGCGACATTGACAGCGTTCGATCCCCGTGACTTGCTTGCCTTCGCGATGAAACTGCTCGACCTTCCACCGATAGCCACACACCTTTTGCGTCGCTATCGTGGTGTCCTGCGCCATGTCGTTCGTGGCGACATAGTCCGTGCGCTCGGTAGAGAGCACCAGCCGGAAAAGTTTCACCCGATGACCTTTCGGGAAGTCTTTGATATGGATCGTCTTACCGTGTTGTTCGGCTGTCGCATCCCATTCCAACGCCGCAATGTGGGTGTAAGGGTGCGTGCCATCGCTTTCATCCACCAAACGATTGCTCTTGAGCGGGCAGTAGTACAGCTTGCCCAAGCGTTCAATCCACAACATCAGTTTCCGTTCTGCGTACCACGTATCCATCAACACCGCCCGAAACGGGAGCTGTTTATCATGCACCGCATTCAGCAGCATCTCGCGCACATGATCCAACTTGCTCTTCCCGTCCCGGTCAGGGTCGTAAATCCGGTAGTCAATAATCCAGAACCGGTCCAGTTCCGGATTGACATATACACACGTCACAACGCCGATCCCGCGAATCACACGGTGTTCATTGCCACTATACTGCCGCCGCGCGAGTTCTATGATGCGCGCGCAGTGCTTATCCACCACCGTATCATCAAACACCAGATACCCCCGCGGCGAGAAGACGACCTGCCCCCGTACCTGCTCCCAGACCAGGCGAGGCGTGATTTTGTCCCCTTCCAGATAGCGTTTCGCCGCATCGTGGCTGAACTTCTCGCTGTGGTCGGCGAAGTACGTCAGCGTGTAGTTGATCTGACTGACCAACAAGAACTGACAATAATCCAACCGGGTCACTTGGCTCATACCCGGCATTATAACAGCGTTATGCGCGGTTCTGCGTAAGTCCTAATAAAAAAAGTCTGATCAAACTGACATAACGTCGCAGTCACCCACAAAAATACCCGCCGAGCGCTCGGCGGGTATTTTTAGGAAAAATCTCTACGTCAATCTACTCGGAAGAAACCATCTTCAAGCGCATCAAAGCATTGACGACGATTTGCGCCACGGCTTCCAGCTCCCATTTGCCGGTGTTGAAGATCAGGTGATACAACAAAGGATTATCCCATTCCACTTCGTAAAAGCGTTTGAGGTAAGCGGATGCGGCCTGATCTTTACGTAAAACCAGGTCGGTGGCTTCGCCCAGGGTAAGATTTTCGCGATCCTTGACCCGCAACGCGCGCGCGCCCTGGGGGGCCGTCAAGCGCACATGCAGCACTCCTGGTTTTTCTTTCAAAACGACCTGCCCCCCCCGCCCAACGATGACCACGTTATCGCGTTGGTAAGCCGCCAGAAGGACGTCTTTGACCAATTTCACAGAGTGCTCCTCATCAAAGGTTTCTACCTTGACGGGGGGGACGCCCCAGTCGGTATCCCAAACCTCCACGCTTGAGCGCCGACGATCAAACATCCGATCCAGGAAATTTCGCACTTTATAATTGTCCTCAGAGAAATCCACCACATCGTCAGCGGCCAACCCCACCTCCGACGCTACCAGCGCCATCAGTTTCTTATCGAAATAAGCATATCCCAACATCTCACTGACACGCTGGGCAACTTCCACCGCTCCACTACCATACTCGCGCGAAATCGTAATCACTGGCATTTTGCACCTCCTTTGCTGCTCGACTGAGTGATGAACTTAAACTATGCAGTATACTGCCATCTACATTGGGTTGCGGTCGGAGACATTTATAATCAAAGTCACCACCTGCGATTGCCCACGGTGTTTTTTGCCCTTGCGAGGCGAAAAACACCGCAAAAGCCGGTTTACCTTTTTTCCTGGTTCCAATGGTAAGGTGGCAACTTGAGTTATTTATATGATTATTATATCAAAATCGAATGCAATATACAATAATGAGTTTCAGTGACGCTCCAGGCGATAAATCAGAAATTTTGGAGAAGAGAACGATGAAAATACGCTCGATTACGCTCTTTGTAGATCTGGGCCTGCCTGTGCAGTCGCCCCAACTGGCTGTTTGGGGCAAGTTTGCGCGCGCCGCGCAACGGGCATTTGAGGACATCGGATTTGCCGTGCAGACGACCCGTCTGGCGGCGCGTCTGTTCGCCACCCCGCTACCGTCCCTAGTGGAACGCCGCCCGGCAGAGTGGGCCGCCGCGCTGGAAACAGCCTGCCAGGAACACGGCTTCGCCTTCGTCGCGCTGGGGCCGGCCGGCCCAGATTGGATGCCCCACCTGCCGGAGATCCTCGCGGCGACGCAGTCCGTGTTCGCCACCGCGCACATCGTAGACCCGGCGCAGGGCAGCATTGACGGGCGCGCGATCCGTGCAGCGGCGCAGGTGATTCAAGCCGCCGCCGCTATCGAAAACGGCTTCGGCAACCTGCGCTTTGCAGCGCTGGCAAATGTGCTGCCGGGCACGCCCTTCTTCCCGGCGGCTTATCACGACGGCGGCGCGCCGAGCTTCGCCCTGGCCATCGAAGCGGCCGATCTGGCCGTAACGGCCTGCCATGACGCCGCCGATGCCGCCGCAGTCCACGCCCAGTTAGGAGCCGCCATCACCGCAGAGGCGGCGCGCGTGACGGGGGCGGCAATAACGCTGGCGCAGGCCCACGGTTGGCGCTTCGGGGGGATTGACTTCTCGCTCGCGCCGTTCCCTGGGGTAGAAACCAGCATCGGCGCGGCGCTGGAGGCGGTAAGCGGGCAGCCGCTCGGCGCGGCGGGGACATTGGCGGCTGCCGCCACGTTGACGAGCGCGATCGATCAAGCGACGTTCCCCCGCGCGGGTTTCTGCGGGCTGATGCTGCCGGTGTTGGAAGATTCGGTGCTGGCGCAGCGCGCAGCGGAGGGGCGCTTCAGTGTGGGGGACTTGCTGCAATGGTCGGCGGTCTGTGGAACGGGCCTGGATACAGTGCCGCTGCCCGGCGCGGCGAGCGCGGAAGCGCTGGCGCGGCTGCTCTTCGATGTTGCCGCGCTGTCCGTGCGGCTGCACAAGCCGCTCACCGCGCGGTTGATGCCGCTGCCCGGCAAGGTCGCCGGCGATCCAGTCCACTTTGACTTTGCCTACTTCGCCGATGGGGGGGTGTTAGCGCTGGATGGCGGCGAAGAGGCCGGCCGGCTGACGCGGACGAGAGAGCTGTCTTTGTGCGCGCGGAGCAGCGTCCGCGCCAGTTGAGGCGCTTAGGAGACGCCGACAACCTCTTCCGGCAAGGAGAACCAGAATTTGCTGCCTTCGCCGGGAGTGCTTTCCACGCCCACCTGCCCGCCGAGTTTTTCGGCGATACGGCGGACGATGGATAGCCCCAGGCCGTGGCCTTCAATGCGCACCTGGTGCAGACGGGTAAACTGCGTGAAAAGCTGCGCTTGAGCTTCCGGTGCGAGACCCTGCCCGTTGTCCTGCACCCAGAAGCGCACCTGGGGACGCGCGGGGGCGCTTTGTGGCAGCGCGCCATCGGACGATGGGAGGCTGTAGCCCACCATAGGCTGCGCATCGCATCCCAACACAATCTGCGGCGGGGTTTGGGCGTCGGGACGCCCGCCATACTTGAGCGCGTTGCCGATGTAGTTGACCCAGATTTCCTCCACCCACGGAGCGTAGCCCTGCACGGTAGGCCACGTGGGTGGCAGAGTGATACTGGCGTGCGTTTCATCGGTCAGCATTTCCAGACGCTTCAACGCTTCGGCGACGATCTGGCCCATGTCAAGGGATTTAATATCCACTTCCTCCAGTTTGCGCACGCTGGCAAGCAGCAGCAACTCATCCACAATGCCGGCCATTTTGCGGGCGTGTTGTCCGATGGCGGCCGCCATCGTCGCGCGGTCGCGGGTGGAGATTTCGTTCATGCGACGTTCCAACAAATAGCTGTACCCCACCATCGTCGCCAGGGGATTTTTCAGGTCATGGGCGACGGTGTGCGCAAAAGCATCCAACTCCTCGTTTTGCGCCTGCAAGTCCGCTGCGTATCGCCACAATTTCTGCTCGGCCTGCACCTGCTCGGTGATGTCACGGTTGCTGGATCGTCGCCCCAAGAACTGCCCGTCCGCGTTATACACCGGCTGACAGGTGTGTCCGAGCCAACGTTCTTCGCCTTCGCGGGTGCTGACTCGTAGGCGCATGGCGAAGACATCAGAATTGCCCAACATTGTGTTTAAGTGTTCGATCCAGGCTGGTTTATCCTCAGGGTGAACAATTTTGATCATCAATTGGGGATTCCGCTGAAACTCTTCGGGGCGGTAGCCCGTCATACGATAACATGCCGGCGACATGTAGATGAAATGGCCGTTAGGATCTACCCAGTATTCCCAGTTGTAAGTAAAATCGGCTACCGTGCGGAAATGTTCTTTGCTCTCCAGTAAAGCTTTTTCAAAACGCTGGCGCTCAGTGATCTCTTTTTGCAACTGCACATTCATGTCGTCCAGCTCAACAATGAGTTTCTGGTGTTTAATCAGTTGTTCCTGAAGATTCTGCTGAAGTTCACGCAGGGCAATATGCGTGCGCGCCCGCGCCAACACTTCCTGGGGTTGGAAAGGCTTGGACACATAATCCACCCCGCCCACATCAAAGGCTTTGATCTTCGATTCCACGTCCCCACGGGCGCTGATAAAAATCACCGGGATATTGCGCGTTTTCGGATCGGCTTTTAAACGCAAACATACTTCGTAACCGTCGAGGCCAGGCATCATAATATCGAGCAAAATCAAGGCCGGGGGGTTCGTCTGGATAGACTCCAACGCCTGTTCTCCGTCGGTGGCAACCCGCACCCGATAACCGGCCACGGTGAGAATCTGCGACAACAGTCGTAAGTTATCCGGCATATCGTCCACCACCAGAATCGTGTTCTTGTCCAAAGCCTGGGAATCTTTTTTGAGTGGGTAATGGGTTTGATGCACATCAGCCAACATATTTTCCATGATCTCACCGCGTCATTCCGTATAATTTATCACATGGTTATTGTCATCTTGCCATACATTCGGGAAATAGAAGGCAAGCGTTGCGTTTCAAATACGTTTCCATCCGACACACGCCGTCAGGGGGGAGTCTCCAACATGCGGCGGATCACATCGTGTTTAAAATTTAACACAAACGCCATCAAATGCGCGGCCAGCGTCGGTTGGGAATCTTCTATTTGCTTCACTAACTCTGTCATCCACAGCAGATCGCCTTCGATGGTGGCCTGGAGCATTTCCGTCCGCCAACTTGCCGGTAGAGAGGCCAACGTCCAGGTGGGTTGAGCCACGGCGAGAGGCGGCGACGGCGTGATGAAATCTTTCTCGCCTGACGATAGATCGAGGGTATCTTTCAACAAGGGTTCCTGTCCCATATCCATCCGGGAAAGCTCCAACAGTCGGTTGAGCATCGCCAGCAAATGTTCTCCGTTGCGACGAACGGATGCCAGATTCTCCTGCTGTTCCGGAGTCAGATTGGGGGCAACCTGTGTCAGCTCACTAAAGCCCAAAATGACATTGAGCGGGGTACGCAATTCGTGGCTCATATTGGCAAGAAACACGCTTTTGGCGTGGTTGGCAACTTCAGCAGCCTGCGCGTGCTTTTCCGCTTCGTCGCGCGCCTGCATTAATGCGGCTTCCACACGCTGGCGTTCTCCGATTTCGCGTTGGAGGTCTACGTTGGCCTCCCATAGTTGCTGGTTGCTCAGCGCCAATTCCGCGGTGCGCGCCGCCACCCGCGTCTCCAGTTCCTGGGTCAGCGTCTCCACGTCGGTCAGCGCCTTGGAATAACGGCGAGACAAGAGAAATGCCTGGACAAAGATGAAGATGAAAATTCCTAACGGCCCAATGAAGCCAGTCTGGATCAGGTTGTTGTTGTACAAAATGTCATTGAGCGTCGTCAAAAATATAGCAAAGAACCCCAGCAGAAAGAGGTCAATACCTTCCCGCCGCCGCCGGGTAGCCAGGGCTAAAAAATAAAGGAAAAAACCAAATCCAATGCAGGTGACAATTTGATAGGGAATCAGTCCATAGGTGAAGATGCGCGGCGGCGTCAGCAAAATCAGCCAGGCAAAGAAACCGGCCACGCCTTCCAGGACGCGAATTTGCCAGTAAGGAATTTCGTCGGGGAAGAGCGTGCGTGTGAAAATGGCAAATACCGGGATGGCCAGGGCAAACGAAAGGTAATTCAATCCGACCAGCCACTTCCAACTCAGGGAGGGGATCAAATAAATCAGGTAATACTCTCCAGTAGTCACCGATCTGACGGCGGCCAGCAGACAGGATAACCCAAAATAGAGCGCGGAAGGATCTTTCCGCCGAATTGTATACAGGCTGATGTGATAAAGCGCCATAATGACGAGACTGCCGGTTAGCGCCATGACGAAATTGAGCGCCATCTCGCGCTGCATACGGATTTGCGGCTCAGTTCCCAGGACGATCTTTTGTCCGGCGCCGCCTTTTCGGTGATGGAAGTTGGAGATCTGCAACACAATTTCGACGCGCGAGCTGGCAGGCGTAAAAACGACGACTTGCGGCGCCCAGTCCGGCTGCGATGTCTCCGGCGTTTGCCCGACGATGCCATTGACAGCCACCAGCTTGCCGTCAACGTACAGACAGTAAGCAGTCTCAAATTCGGGGACGTTGAGCGCCAGGGGCACGTCAACGACGTCAAGCAAAAGGATGATGCGATAGGTCGCATAGCCGTCGCCGGAAAGCGGGCGTCCCTGCACCGGATAGCCATTCCAGGGCGCCGGGATAGAGATGAAACCGGTCGGCTGCGGTTCTGCGGCAAAGTCGGCCGGCATCAAAAGTTGCTCCCAGTAAAAAGCGGCCTCACCCACCAGCGACGCCGTGCCGTCCCGCTCAAAATCCCAGTGGCGTAGATCGAGAATGCCCTGCTCGATTGCCGGGGGGCGGGCGGTCACAGCGCAGCCGGTGAACAAAGCCGCCACGATCAGCAGCAGAAGAAGAACGATCTGTTGTTTCGTCATATTTTCTCAGTTTCCTGAGTATAAGTGTACAAACCTACGGTAATTTTGCAAGGCGGGGCCTCTACCACGCCAGCGCATAAAGAAAAAGCGCAGGGACAAAACTATCCCTGCGCTCGTGGATTCCCCCGTTGTCTCGCCGCTACTGCCTGGCAAACACTTCGGAGGCTTCGGGCGTCAGTAGGGAGAGGAAGGTGTACCCTCCCAAGACGGTCCCGACGGGAAACGCGGCCAAATTCAACAGGCCGAGACACAACGTCAGGACACGCGCCCACGATTTGAAACGCAACAATCCCCATCCCGCCAAGATCCCCGGAACACACAGCAATGTTACCACGCTGAAGGCGCCCAATGACATCAACAATAGGGCGCCGATAGCCGCGCGATCCTCGGCAAACAGCGCCCCCCCTATCAGGATGAAACACGCCGCTCCCCCCACTATCCATCCCAAAATGCTCGGAATGATGTAGAGCCAGGCCAGAATTTTAATATTCGTCTTGGTTCCTGCCAGATCCTTCGCCATGTCTAACCTCCCACACGCTATTGACTACTTCCTCTTACGCGATCCGGGCAGAAAAGTTGCCGGGCGGTCAAACGCTAGGGGCTGGTGATGACACCGCCGCAGCGGTTGAAGTTTTCCAGATGTTCGGCTTCGGTCTGAGCAAACACGTGGCTGCCGTCATTTTTGGAACAATCTACCATGAAGAAATAGTACTCCGTAGTCGCCGGGAACGCCACGGCCTGAATGGAATCTATGCCGGGGCTGGCAATCGGGCCGGGGGGCAGTCCCAAATTGCGGTAGGTGTTGTAGGGCGAAGCCACTTCCAGATCGGAGAAGTACAGTTGACGCTTCCACCACGTCTGCTCATCCGCGCGGTAGCCCAGGGCGTACTGCACCGTCGGGCACGCGGAGAGCGGCCAGCCGTCGTGCAGGCGGTTGTAGTAGACGCCGGCAATCACCGCGCGCTCTTCGGGACGCACGGCTTCGCGCTCCACAATCGCGGCCAGCGTGACGCCCTCGTACAGCGTCAACCCCTGCGCGGCAATGCCCTGCTGGATGTCCGCCGTGACCTGCTGCTCGAAATCGGCCAACAGGCGATCAATGAGGTCGTAGGCAGTCGCGTCGAGCGCCAGCCGGTGCGTGTCGGGGAAGAGGAACCCTTCCAGGGTGGCCGTCACCGGAATATTCGCCATAAAGGGATACTTCTGCGGCAAATCCGTGCCCGACCAGCCAGTCTGCGCGAGTTGCAGGAAAGAATCCGCCGTGATCGTCGTTTGTGCCGCCACCTGTTCCGCCACCTCCTCCAGACGCTTGCCCTCCGGGATGGTGACTTGCTGTTCCTCCGCCTCGGCCTTTTGCAGCGTGCGCGCGATCTCCGGGATAGTCATCGTTTGCCGCAGCGTGTACGTGCCGGCCTGAATCCCGGCATCCAGACCCTTGTACTGGACGTAACGCCGGAACAGTTCGGCGTCGGCGATCAGGCCCTGCGCTTTGAGGTTGCCGGCAATTTGCTTGACGCTCGCCCCCGACTCAATCGTAAAGGTGATGGGGGTGTCGTCTATGCCAGCCGGCTCCGCCAGCGCGGCGGATTGGCTGTCCACATAAAAACCCAGGTAGAGTTCTTCCAGCGAACAGCCGAACGAGGCCACCAACAGCAATCCGCTGACGGCCAAAAGCGTGAAACGTTGCAGCCCATGTCTGATTTTCATTCTCCATTCTCCATTCTCGATTTCGCTATGCGCCCTTCGATTATACCATTTCCCCCGCAACGTGTTATACTTTTCACTATGGAAGCGTTAGACATTGCCCAGCGTCAGATCACAGCCGGGGATCGCGTGGGGGCGCGACGCACGTTGATCGCTCTACTGCGCGAGGAGCCGGACGCCGTTGAAGCGTGGCTGCTATTGGCGTCGCTCCTGCCGGATCCGGCGCGGCAGGCCGAATGTTATCGCCAGGTTCTCCGCGTCGAGCCTCACCACTTGCGCGCGACAGCCCTGCTCAGTGAGCTGAGCCGCCGTCAGCCGGCGGTCACCCCACGGACGCCGACATCCCCACCCTCACCCCCTGCAAAACACCCGCCTTCTCCCCCCACCGGCCTCCCCAGCCCCTTTGCCGAGGGAGAATATCCAGATGAGGGCACCTCCCATGAGGAGGAGCAAGAAATCCCAGATGAGATCCTTACCGACCTGAACGCAGAGCTGGACAGCCCAGAACCACCAGATGAACAGGAACGAGCGTTGAGGGATTGGGTGGTGCGGGAACTGACCAACTACGAGGGGCAAGCGCACATCATCCGTCAGATTTGTAGCCGCAACGGTATGGATTGGCCTCAAGCGGAGAAACTGGTGCTGCGCATCGCACAGCAAGAGCGACACACCATTGCCCAAAAGCAGGCGCCCCTCGTCATCGCCTTGAGCCTTGCCGCCATCATTGGCGGCCCGGTCATTGTCATCTATACCTTTCGTCCCGAAGGTTTCCTGATAACCCTGGGCGGACTTGTGGGCCTCTTGCAGGTGTGGTATAAATTAAGGAAGAAATAGGACTTAAGACACATCACAAAAAAAATCGGGGACAGGAGGTGCTGTCCCCGATTTTCCTTTTATTTCCTATTCCGCAACCGTTCTTTTCTCCGCCGTTGCCTGAAACTCCGCCGCCAACCGTTCCAGGCCGCGCCGGATGCGCTGAGTGGCCTTTTGCCCGGCCTGGTTGAAAAACATCTGCCCTAAATCCTGCGCCGGCTGGGTGTACCCCTGGCTGCCCCCTTTGGCGTGGGACAAACGGAGCGCAGTATGACGCAGCGTGCGCAAGAACTCGCACTGCTGCTCCACATCGCCTTTGAGAACCGGCGCTGCGCCGCGCCCCGGCACAATCTGGTACACCTGAGGACGATTTTCTAGTTGGATCAAAGCTGCCAGCCAGTCTTTGAAATCAGGGACACCGTGCAACGGCGGCGGCTCACTGACCGCCACACTGTCACCGGCAAAGAGCAGCCGTCGTTCCGGCAGGGTAATCCACAGCGCGCCAGGCGCAACGCCCGCGATGCTCTCCAGGCACAAAGCCGCCGAATAACGATACAACCACAGCATTCGGTCAAAAGTCAGCGTCACGTGGGGCAATGCGAGTTTGTAGAGGTTCGACGACTCTTCCATATAGTTTTTGCCGACTTCTTGCAGCAATTCATGCCAGGTGCGCTCGTCGTGCTCGGCAAACGCGCGCTGCGTGGCCTCGCTGCCGATCAGAGGAAGGCCGCAGTGCGCCGCTGCCACCTGGCGTTCCGGGCCGGCGTCGGTCAAAATGACGTAGCGCAACGGGCCGACGGCGGCTTCTGCCGCGCGGCGCCACTGCTGCGCATGGCTCGGACGTAAGGGCCAATCTATGGCGACCGCCGCGCGGTCTCCCGCGATTAACCCCACATTGTAGGGCGGATAGCCGGTTTCTACCAGAACACCGGGAGTGATTTCTTGCATCAGGCGACTACCTCCAAGGGAATATCGGGAAGCTGCGCCCCGGCCTCATGCAAAGCGGCCAGTACAGTTTCAACCGGTTGAAGGGGCACGCCGCCCTGCGCCAGGGTCGAGCTACCGCCGCCGCGCCCGCCCAGCCGATCGGTCAGCGCGCGCAGTAAGGCGGCGGCGTCCACGTGGGGCAAATCATCACTGCGCGCGCACACCAGACGTACTCCCTGCGCCTCGACGACGGCCAGCAGCAGGACGGTATGCGCGCGCTCACGCAGGTGCCCCGCAATGGCGCGGGCGGCGGCGAAGTCCCGGTCGGCCCAACACGCGACGATGCAGCGGCGTCCCGCAACCTCCGGCGTCTCTGTCCAGAGATGCACCGCCTCCTGCTGTAGCAATTCGCCCTGCGTCTGATGGAGGGCGCGGCGGGTCGTCTTCAGGTCTTCCTGGAGTCGCGCCACCGCCGCCGGGACTTCATCCTGGCTGACGCTCAGCGCGCCGCCCACAGTACGCAGGACCGACAGGGCGCGGGCGTAGTCGGTCAGGGCGCGTCCCCCGCAGAGAAAGGTCACGCGCGTTCCGCCCTTGTAGCGTTCGATGTCCGTCACTTTGAGCAGCCCCACTTCCCCCGTGCGCTGGACGTGCGTGCCGCCGCAGGCGGAAGCGTCGCAGTCGGCTACCCAGATCACACGGACGATGCCGGTGACTTTGGGAGGTTTGCGCAGGGGAATGTCGCCCAGGGCGTCCGGGCGGACATTGTGGATGGTCACGGGACGGTTCTCAAAGACGATCTGGTTGACGCGCGTTTCAACGTAGGCCACGTCATCCCACGTCAGGGCGGAACGGTTGCCCGTATCCAGGTCAATCGTGCTGGCCGTCGCCCCCAGGTGAAAACCCACCGTAGCGGCGTCCAGTTCCGCGACGCAGACTGCCGAGAGGAGGTGTTGGCCGGTGTGCTGCTGCATGTGGTCGAAGCGGCGCCCCCAGTCAATTTGGCCGACGACATGGTCGCCTTCCAGGCGCCGCGCCAGCAGGTGCCAGATGGCGCCGGTCTCCTCATCCCACACATCCAGCACGGCGACATCGTTCAGGACGCCGGTGTCGTGCGGCTGTCCGCCGGAGGTGGGGTAGAAGGCCGTCCGATCGAGGCGCACGGCCGGGCCGCGTTCCGTATCGCGCCACTCACAGACGCGCGCGGAAAATTCGCGGCAAGTCGGATCGTCGTAATAAAGTCGCAGCGTCATGATTCGGAGGCCGGTGGTTGATAGGTGCGGTGCGGGATCGTGAAGGCAAAGGTAGCGCCACGCCCGACTTCGCTGTCCACCCAGATATGCCCGTTGTGTGCGTCAATCGCCAACTTACAGAAAGCCAGTCCCAATCCCGCGCCATGCGCCTTCTTGCGCCCGTGGCCTCTATAGAACATTTCAAACAGATGGGATTGTTCTTCCGGGGGGATGCCGGGCCCATTGTCACTCACCGTAAACTGGGTTTCGGTTTCGTTGGCAGTGATGGTGAGCGCAATGACGCCCTTGTCCTGGATATACTTAATGGCATTGCTCACAATGTTGATCAACACACGCCGCAGCATTTCAATGTCGCCAACCAGGGCGGGAAGATCGGGGGCAAGGGTGACGTTGAGCGTATGCCCCCGCCGCTTGAGTGTTGACTGAATGGTTTCCAGAACTTCTTCGACGAACTGGGGGATCGGGGCCTGAGAGAACGTCAGGGTCTTGTCGTTGGCCTCAAAACGCGCGATGTCCAGAATGGTGTTGGTCAGGCGATCCATCCGCTGGGCGCTGCGTAGCCCGATTCGCAGCACCTGTTCAATGGGGATGGTGATGTCCTTATCCTCCCAGGCCGTCAGCAGCAATTCCAAACTGTTGATGATGCTCCCCAAGGGCGCACGCAAGTCATGCACGATCATGTTGGAGAGGGTTTGGCGCGTTTCTTCCAGGGCGACCCGGTCGGTGATGTCGTGAGCCAGCCATTGATAGGCGCCCTGGTTGGGATAATCCGCCAGATAAGACAGGTGGACTTCCAGGATGCGTTCCTGCTCGCCAACCTGAGCCTTGAATTCCCAGGCGACAACCTCGCCACGCGTCACTTTGACCTGCGCCTCGGCAAAATCTTCCGGCAGCAACCCGATCATACTCAGGTCAAAGTCGTCACGCGTGGCCGGGCTGAGCGCCAGCAATTCCTCGGCGGCCCAGTTGATTTCCAGCAGGTGGCCCGCGCCATCCAGGATGACAATGGGATCGAAGTTTTGTTCAAACAAGCTCTGGTAACGCGCCTCAGCGTGTTGAACCTGCTCGAAGAGGCGGGCGTTTTGAATGGCGCGCGCCGCCAGCGACCCCAAGGCCAGCAACACCTCCTGAGCCTCAGTCAGATCGAGGCCGGCAGGAGGGTTGAGCATTTCCAGAACCGCCAGAGTCTCACCGCCATACTTCACCGGCGTAGCCAGAATCGCCTGGGTGTGAAATCCGGTTTGCCGGTCGGCGTCGCGGTAGAAACGCGGATCATTGTAGCTGTCCGGCGACCACAACGGCTGACCATTTTCAGCCACCCAGCCCACAATGCCGGCGCCGCGCGGCATCCGCATCCCCACGACCTGGTTGGCGCTCTCGCCTGACGCGGCGCGAAACAGCAAATCGCCATCGCGTTCCACTAGAGCCACCGACACCGCATCCGGGCGGTAATGCTGGTGGGTGAGGGTCATCAGCCGTTGTAGTACCTCATCGGTACTCAACTCGGTGCTGATGGCGCTGGCAGCCCGGTAGAGAAATTCCAGTCTTTGCGTGTATTGGATTTCATTCAAAGCTCAACCACCTCTTTACCCTGAAGTCGCTCGAAAATTTTCTGAATGATGAGATCGAGATGATCCCCATTGGCTACAAAGTCTAGTTGATCTGCCGGAATCGTCAAGACCGGGCACAGGGAAAAGTTTTCAAACCATTCCTCGTAGAGCTGGTTGAGTTGTTCGAGGTACTGCGAGGAGATTTGCAGTTCATAGGCGCGCCCGCGTCGTTGGATACGCTTCAGCAAAGTAGGCACCGAGGCGCGCAGGTAAATCACCAGGTTGGGCGGAGGCAAAATGGCGGTGACGGCATGATAAAGGTCGGTGTAGGTGGTGTAATCCCGCCCCATCATCAATCCCTGCTGGAAAAGGTTGCGGGCGAAGATTTCGGCGTCCTCGTAGACGGTGCGATCCTGGATGACGGAGTCGGGTCGTTCCAACAACTGCCGGTGGTGCCGCAGCCGCCGCGCCAGAAAGAAAATCTGAGAGTGAAAACTCCACTGCTGCATATCGTCGTAGAAGTCGGCCAGATAGGGATTGTCAGCAACTTCTTCCAGAAAGGGCGCCCAGTGCAAATGCTGGCACAACATCGCCGTCAAGGTGGACTTCCCCACCCCAATATTTCCGGCAATCCCGATAAAGTGTTTGGTCATCATTTCACCTGTTAACGTTAGGATGCATAGGGCAAGGCGACCAAAAAGGTGCTGCCCTGCCCTACGGTGCTTTGCACTTGAACGTAGCCATGATGCGCTTCCAAAATGTCCCAGACGAGCGCCAGTCCAATCCCCATACCGCCAAAGTGACGCGTGGTGGAGCCATCCACCTGGTAGAAACGGTCGAAGATATGAGGCAGGTGCTCTTTGGGAATCCCAATACCGCGATCCACAATGGAGACCAGCACTAACTGCTCCTCGTGCCAAATCCGCACCAGGACGTTCCCGCCATCCGGGCTGAATTTGATGGCATTCTCGATAAGATGGGCAAAGGCCAAATGCAACAGCTCCAGATCGCCAGGCACAAAGGGAACCTCCGGTTTGACCTCAATGTAGAATTGCACCTTTTGGTCGGCGGCAAACCCTTGAAATTCCAGAATGACCCGGCGCAGCAGGTCCGGCAGCGCTATCGGCGTCAAATCTTTAATCTGGATGCGTCCCTGCAAAGAGGTTAAATTCTGCACCATCCGGCTGAGGTCTTGCGCGCGGCCGAGAATCGTTTGAACAATTTCTTGCTGGGAATCGTCCAACGCGCCAAGCATTTCCTCGCTTAACATTCCCGCATAGCCGATAATGATCCCCAGCGGGGTACGCAATTCATGGCTGACATTCTGAATCATCTGCGCGCGGATGTCGTTGAGATGCTTGGCTTCTTCGTAGGCATGGGTGAGTTTTTCGGTCTGCCGTTTCAACCGGGTGATGAGACGCGCATTGTTGAGGGTCAGCGCCGCCTGGTTCGCGACGGCCTGAATCCACGCGATCCGCTCCGGCAGGCTATTGTCCGCCGTTTCCAGGGTGACGACCAGATAGCCTAGAACGGACTCGGTGGTTTGCAGCGGCTGGATCAAGAGGTGGCGCGTCTTAAATTCCTCCAACGCCGCGCCCATTTGGGGGTGGATGGATTTGAGGTACACGCCATCCGCAACATCGGCCATATCCGATACGCGCGTGTGATGGGTGTGGACGTCCAGATGGGCCAGATTGATAAAGTCGGCCAGGTAAACCGGCGCCGGCAATCCGGGGCTGGCGACGTGGGCGACCCACTGCAAGCCCCCGTCGTCCACCTCAAGCGCAATTTCAACCGTCCCCCGGATACGCTCCAGAATGACTTGCCCTAGACGGTTGAGCAGCATCGGAATTTCCTGGATGGACAACATCTCCTCGCCGGTGGCGATCAGGTGGCGCAACAGCTCTTGACCCTGAACCATAGATTCGTAATGCTGCGCATTCTGTAACAGAATACTCACTTGAGCCGCCAGCGCTTCCAGGAAACTTTGATCGCGCGGGCGAATTTGTTGCGAATCATGGGTCCCAATTGCCAGGAGCGCCAACGTTTGAGCGTGATTGCGAATAGGAATCGCCACCAATGCGGCGATGGTCGGACTGACCTCTGAGGGCGCAACCCACTGCAATTTGGCCGGCGACGTGGTGCGCCACAAATCGCCAGTCTGCCAGATCGTGCTCAGGGGCGCAGTATCCAACGCATAAGTAAGCTGCGGCCACTTCGATCCCGGCGTTGCCTGAAGCTGGTTGCCCTGTCTCTCAAAAAAAGCCTGATAGGGAAAAGGCAGCGCGGCTTGAAGTAGCGGCAGGGTTCTTTGCAGTACCTCTGATTGGCTGAGAGCGGAAGCCTGCACCATCACATCGCGCAGCAAGCGTGTGTCGCGGAGACGCTGGCGCACTTCGGCGTGCAGGCGGGCATTGACCAGCAGGTTGGCGACTTGATCGGCCAGCATTTGCAACACAGCGACGTCGCCGGCCGTGAAAGCGTTCGCGGCGTCGGCCTGCACATCCAACGCACCGATCACCTGGCCGCCGTAACACAGCGGCAGGGCCATTTCAGAGCGCGTGGGAGGGACCCTCCCCGGATCGTCCGGCCCCACATCCAAGGCAATGCGGGCAAGTCCCGTGGCCGTCACATCGGCCACAATCCCCGACCCTCCGATTTTGAGACGATGCTCCTGAGCGACGAGTTGCTGACCCTGAGCGGTGTTGGCGGCTTGAAGCATCACATATTCGCCGCTCTCATCCACCAAAAAGATGCCAACATACTCAAAACCTAACTGTTGGTGGATAAGTTGCACGATATGGTTCAGGAGCGTGTCAGGGTCAAGCAGCATAGTGGCGTCGCGGCCAACGGTAGTGACCGCCGTCAAACGTCCCTGCCGCCGCTGCGACTCCTGGAGCGCCTGCTGCCCATACAAAGCATGCGTCGTCAACCGCGCCAGGGCGCGCAGCGAGATCAATTGTTCTTCCGTGGGCGTAACGCCGGGGGGAAAGACTAACAACAAACCAATCGAGAGGGGCAGCGCGACCGCCTTAGAAAACGTGGTGTTGGGCAGCAGGATAATCGTGCGGTCGCCGTCTAACCCCAGTTGGTGCGCGGGCTGCATGTAAAAATCTTCTGGCGGAGACTGCATCGTCCCCAGACACGCTTCTAATGTGCGCTGAACCTCCGGGGTAGTCAAATATGGCCCTACCGCCCCCATCAATTTCACCGCACCGTTTTGTTGTGTCCAACCAACGCCCTCAATGGGAAGGGCCAGCAACCGGGCTATGGTATGAAAAGCGTCCTGCAACAAAGCCGCGTCGTGCATCATGACAACTACTCGAGCACAGTTCCGGTACGCTGCGCCAACGTCATCAACGCCTGCGCGGCCTTCTTGAGGGCGACCTGGATCGCTTCCGGCGAACCCTCCGGCCCGACCGGCGGTTGTTGGGCCAACACCCCGCCAATTTGCCCAATGGCTTCGGCCAGCGCGAGGAAGTCGCCCAGGGCCTGCCAGTTGGTGTGCGGCGCCTGGTTGGCGTCCACCGAAGAAGTCGCGGGGGACTGACGCGCAGTGTCCAATAAATCCCACGCCGGGCGGCGCACTCCCAGGGAAATGTCAGGCAGCGCCGGTTGATGGACGCCGGTCAGCGCAGCGCGAATCCGACGTTCGATGTCATTGAGATCATTCGGGTTGCGCACGAAATCCAGGGCATCCGTTTCAATCGTCAACAGGGGAACAATGTGATAATCGGCAAACAACGTTTCATACCCCTGGCGCAGCGCAGCGATGTACTCCCGGCTCATGCGCCGCTCATAGGGACGATCGCGCATCACAATCCGCCCCATCAGCGTATCCGTCTCCGCGCGCAGATAGACCACCAGATCCGGCTGCCGCACCTTCTCCGATAGCGCGTCATACAACCGGTCGTACATTTCCAATTCGTCGCTGCCGGTGATGTTCAGGTGCGCGAAGAGCTTATCCTTCTCAAAAAAATAATCGGACAACAGCGCGCGCTGCTGCAAGCACTGTGGGGCGGTCTGTTGTTGGCGGTAACGGCTCAGCAAGAAAAAGAGCTGCGTCTGGAAGGCATACCGGCTGCGATCGCCATAGAAATCAGACAAAAAGGGGTTTTCATCAAAGGCTTCTAAAAGAGTCTCCCCCTGGAAACGCTCAGAAAGTTGCCGCGCCAGCGTCGTCTTGCCGACGCCGATAACGCCTTCAAAGGCGATGTAAGGGTGTTGAGTCGCATGATTCATGGTGTTGGTTATCCTCATCAATTTTCCCGAAACGTGAATGATGATCGCGGTCGCGCCTCCTCACATCTCACGCAGGGCCTATTATACCCCATCAAGATTTGTTTAGCGTTTGAAATTCCGCCTTCAGCCGCCGGCCGCGTGCTGCCCGGCCAGGTAGCCGCCGGTAAACGCGGCCTGTAGATTGAACCCGCCGGTATCCGCCGCCAGATCGAGCGTCTCGCCTACGATGTACAGCTCCGCCACCTTCCGCGACGCAAAGCTGACGGGATCCACTTCCCTCAGCGCCACGCCCCCCGCCGTGACCATCGCCGCCGCCAGCGGCAACGCGCCGGTGATTTCCCACCGAAAATCCTTGAGTAGGCGCAGCAGCCCCTCACGCTCGGCGGCGCGGATGGTGTGGACGGGGCGCTCTGGAGCGACGCCGCTCAGTTCGGCTATCACTTCCGCCAGCGTTTGGGGCAGCCAGCCGCGCAGCAAGGTGTGTAGTTGGCGTTGGGATTGCTCCTCAAACTCGCGTTGGAGTCGCGCCCGCACCTCCTCCGCCGTCATCCCCGGCTTAAGGTCAATGGATAACGTGACGCGCTGTCCGGCGCGCAGCGCGTCCACCGCACCAAGCGCCGCCGTCAGGATAAGCGGGCCGGAGACGCCAAAATGCGTGAACAGCATCTCGCCAGTGGACGGCAAGGGATAGGGCAGCGCCAACGGCCTCTCCTTGCCGCCTTCTCTGCTGACGTAGAAAGTACAGGTCACATTGCGCAGACTCACGCCTTGCAGCGTTTTCGCCAGCTCGCGCTCCCGGACAGTGAGGGGCACCAGCGCCGGCCGCAGCGGGACGATCGTATGTCCGACTTCCTGCGCCATCCGGTAGCCATCGCCGGCGGAGCCGGTGTCCGGCCACGAGGCGCCGCCGGTCGCCAGGATCACGGCGTCTGCCGGCAAAAATGTGCCGTTCGCCAGCGTAATGCCGGTCACTGCGCCATCGCACACTTGAAGGGTTTGCACCGCGGCATGATAGCGAATGTCCGCCCCACCCCCCACCGCATAACGCAACAGCGCGTCCCGCACGTCGCCGGCCCGCCCCGAAGTGGGAAAGACCCGCCCGCCGCGCTCCACCTGCGTCGCAACGCCCAGCCGCGCCAGCAGCGCCAGCAGCTCGTCGCGGAAGAAACGCTGGTAAGCGTTACGCAGGAACACCCCGTTGCGCCCGTAATAACGTAGAAACTGTTCCAGCGGTTCGGTATTGGTGAGGTTACACCGCTCCTTGCCGCTGACGAGGATTTTCTTTCCGGCCTCGCCCATCTTTTCCAATACGAGGACGCGCGCCCCGAGTTCGGCTGACCGTCCGGCCGCCATCAGTCCGCCCGCGCCCGCCCCTACTACGATGATAGAACGTTGAGTCAAAGGGATGCTCCTAAACACTCAACGGATTTAACGGATTCAACGGAAACCTCCGTTAACATCCGTTAAATCCGTTGAGAAGATTTACGGCTGATACAGGCCCACAACAATCAGGCGCACTTCTTCTAGGCCTTCGTTGACGATATTGTAGTATTCTGTGCCCCGAATCAGAACGGCGTCGCCCGGGCGCAGGGGACGCGCGAGGACGGGGCTGCCCGGCTGGGAGCGATGGCACACCAGGCCGCAGCCCGCCACCCCATAGAGGAGGTGCGTTTCGCCGGGATGGTCGCGCTGGCCGGTGGCAGCGCCAGGCGCTAACCGCACGTCGTGCAGGAAAGCGAAAGTCGCCCCGGTCAGCAGGTGTTCCTCCGTGCCGGCCCGCTCGCTAAAGAGCCAGCGCACCACGGCCGCCCCCTGCCCCTGCCACGGAGCGGGCATGTCCGGCGCAGCATCCAGCGGGGTGGCTTCGACGCGCTTGATGTGCGCCGCGCGCTTGTAAGTCACACCGGACACCTGGTCGTAGGGCGCGCGGTTGATGTTCACCCATTCCCCCCCCTTCCCAAAGTCCTCCGCCGGGATCGGGGCCGGTTCCCACGGTGTCTCACTTTCGCTTTTGGCTTCTGGCTGTTGGCTTTTAGAGTCCACCATTTCGTTTTCTCGCTATTTTTTGGCGCTCAGCATCCCGCCCGCACGGTGGTAGCGCACGGCGACAATCTCCGATAGAATCGAGAGGGCAATCAACCCTGGCTCTTTGCCGCCAATATCCAACCCCACCGGGCCGTGGATGCGGGCCAGATCGCTCTCTTTGAAGCCGGCGGTGAGCAACTCAGTGCGGCGCGCGGTCTGCGTGGTGCGGCTCCCCAGGAAGCCGATGTAGAACGCCTGGCTTTTCAGGGCCACTGTCAGCGCGGGGATGTCAAATTTGGCGTCGTGGAACAGGACGACAACGGCGCACCCTCGGCCAAAATCCTCTGGGGAGAACGTCTCCTGCGGCCAACCGAAACGCACGTCGGCGTCGGGGAAGCGTTCCGCGCGCAGGAAAGCCCGCCGCGCATCGTTGACGATGACAGTGAAGTCGAGCGTGTGCGCCAGGGCAGCCAGCGACACGGCGATATCCGTCGCGCCGCAGATGACGAGGGTGAATGGGGGCGGAACAATTTCAACGAACACTTCTCCCTGGGGATAGGTGTGCTTCTGAGCATGTGGACCGGGCCAAGCGGCGGCAATGTCCATCAGCACCGCGCCATCCAGGTCAGGATCGCCGAGGCTGCCGACGGTCTTGCCGTCGGCGTTGTGCAGGAGATGGCGGGATTTATCGGTGCGGGAAGCGAAGCCCACAGGCCGCCGCGCCTGCATTTCCTCGATCAGCAAGTCGTACAGCAGATCCCAAGGCTCAACCAGCAGCTCAAGGGTGCCGCCGCACGAAAGCCCCGCACTCCACGCCTGTTCGTCGCTGATCCCAAAATGAGGGCGGCGCAGCGCCGCTTTGCCGTTCAACACCCACTCCATCTCGGCGACGACGTCGCCATCCACACAGCCGCTGCTCACCGAACCGGCCACTTCACCGTCGGTGGTGATCGCCATGCGCGTCCCCGCCGGGCGCAGTGCCGATCCGCGCGTCTCAACAATGGTCGCCAGGGCGATGGCCTTGCCGGCTTGTCGCCAGCGCAGCAAGTCATGAATGATTTCTTTCATGGTTGACCTCTTTTGAGTTAGGAGTTGCAAGTTAGGAGTTAGGAGATACGAATTACGAATTACGAATTACGAATTGCGAATTGCGAATTACGAATTGCGAATTACGAATTGCGAATTACGAATTGCGAGTTACGAATTACGAGTTACCACCTCCGGTTTCCTCTGATGCGGGTTCTTCGACGATGGGCAAAGTGAAGGTGAAGGTGGTTCCTTGTTTGCCGGTGCTTTCCACCCAGATATCCTCGCTATGGGCGGCAAGCGCCATTTTGCAGAAGGCCAGCCCCAGGCCAGTGCCACGGCCACGGTGCTTGCCGGTGGTGAACTTCTCAAACAGGTGGTCGCGGATTTCCGGGGAAATACCAGGGCCGGTGTCGCTGATGGCGACGCAGACTTTGGCGGGACGGGTCACATCGGTCCACGCGGCAATGCGGATTTTGCCGCCTTCGGGGGTGAATTTGATGGCATTGCCAATCAGGTTTTGACAGACGCGCTCGATCAGGGCTTTGTCGGCCAGAACGTCAGGTAAAGAGGGCGGAACAGCCGCTTCCAGGTACACGTTGTTGCCGGCGGCCAGCGGCGTCTGAAGATGCACCACTTCCTCTATCAGCGCCGGTAACGCAATGCGCATCCGCTCCAGAGGCATTTGGCCGCTTTCCAGGCGGCTGATATCCAGGATGGCGTTGACCAGTTGCAGCATCCGCTGCGCGCTGTTGAGGGCAATTTCGAGCATTTTCTGCATGTCGGCGGAGAAGGTGGTGCTGGCCCGGCTCTGTAGCAGTTTGAGCGCGCTGAAAATGCCGGTCAGCGGGTTCCGCAGGTCGTGAACCATCGTATGGGTCAGGTCTTCGCGCATCCGCGCCAGCAGGCGCTCCTCGGTGATGTCGCGCATGACGACCAGCCGCCCCAAGGCGCCAGCCTCACTCGCTACTGGCAGGTTGAGCCAGTGTAAGGTGCGCTCGGCAACGGTGAATTCCCCACCGGAAGACCCCTCCATCACATCAGAACGACGCAATTCGCCCAACAAGGTTCGCGCGGCTTCCCTAGCGGGACGGCGCAAAGCGTTGAGGAAATCCATCATAGTCTGATCCACCCAGTCTGACGGCGCGCCGGGCAAGGCCAGGTAGGTGACGGCAGCGGCATTGATGACCAGCACCTTCAAGTTGGCGCCAATGAGAACGATCCCATCCTGACTGGATTCGATCAGCGCCTGTAGACGGCCCCGCTGATCGGAGACAGTCTGGAACAGTTCGGCGTTGGTAAGCGCCAGAACGATGGTGTCGGCCAGGGATTCGGCCAGCACAATGTCATCGGGGCGGAACGCCAGCGCGCGCCCCTGCTCGATGTTCAACACCCCCAGCACCCGCTCGCCGCTGCGCAAGGGGACGCTCAATTCACAACCGGTGACATCATAGTAAGCGACGTAGTCCTGGTCATTTTGCACGTCGGCAACGTACTGAGTTTGGCCGGTGCGAAGCGTGCGTCCGACAATACCCACAGATGTCGGTATCCACCAACCGAGGGGAATTTGCCGATCACCAGCGGTCGCTTGGACCGTCAAAGTAGCGGCAACGGGGTCGTGCAGGAAAACCGCCACCGAATCCCAGTCAGTCCAACGGACGATGGCTTCTACGGCAATGTTCAACACAGACGCCGGGTCTAACCGCTCGCTGAGGGTGTTGAGAACAGCGTACAGCGTGGTCTGCCGCTCGGCCAGGCGTCGCTGGTCGTCATAGATTTGGGCATTGCGAATCGCCAGGGCCATCTGGTCAGCCGCCGCCTGGATGAGTTCAAGGTCATCCTGGGAAAAATAACCCGGCTCTGGATGGGTGAGGGTAAGGACGCCAATTTTGCGCGCGCCGCTGAGAATGGGCAGCGCCAGCGCCGAACGCGCCACATAGGAGGCATCCGGCAGGTTAATCCACCGGGGGTCGCGCTGCGTATCCAGGATCAGCGCCGGCTCCCGGTGCTGAGAAACCCATCCGGCCAGCCCAAACTGCATCACTCTGCTCGCCAAAGCCTGCCGTTGAGCCGCTGTGGTGTCGCCGCGGGTTAGCAGGCTGTAGGTAACGGTTCCAACTTCGTCCACCAGGAACAGGCTGCCGTGCTCGGCGCGCGTGAACGTCCGGCTAGCTTCAAGGGCGTTCTTCAGCGTGGAATCCAGAGTCGGGCGCTCCACGGTAGCCCGGGCGACGGCCACCAGATCGGCAAAATGCTGCTTTTGCGCCAGCAGCGCCTCCTGGTACTGTTGAAGGTTATCCAACATCACATTCGCGTCCTGCGCCAGGCGGGATAGCTCGTTTTGCCCGGAGACGGCGAGCCGTTGGCTGAAATCGCCAGTGGCTACCCGGCTGCCGATTTGGTTCACCTGTGCACCGAGGGCGTGCAATGGGCGCAACACGATTCCGGCGAGCAGCTGGTGAATGACGAATCCCAACAGCAAACCGGCCAGGAGAATGGGGGCGCTGAGATAAGCCAGGGTGGTCTTCCCCTGAGTGTAAATATCGCGCGGTGCGTGGATGTACAGCAGCAGCACCGGACGCTCATAAACGTCCGAGAGCAGCGCATAGCCCCCTATCGTGCGTTCGTCCAGGGTGTGAACCCAAATATCGTCCTCCTGGGCCAGCAATGTATCGCGGGCCGCACGCAGTTCCGGCGGGAGATCGGCGGCATCCAGGGACACAACGGCCACAGTAAGCGCAATAGTCTCAGAAAGACGGGCGATCTCTGCGGCGTCGAAACGGCGCCCCATGATCAACACACCGCGCTGAGGACCTTCGCCATGACTGGTCAAAATCGGACGCGAAGCAACGAACATGGGCGAATCCGGCAACATCAGCAGGCCGGTCACGCCGTCTCCCGCCGGTGGAAAGGCCATCAAAGGATGCTCTGGGGTGAAGTGTTGTAAAGCATCCGGGAGCGGGATGAATTGTTCTGCCGCTCGGTCGAACGCTTGCCCGTAAGCCAGAGCGCTGTCAGGGTGCAGCAGCAGGATGGCATCCAGGCGATTCTCGGCATAAGTAGGCTCCACATAGTTGGTCTCGATGTAGTCGGGATTGTGATCCGCCATAAAGGCGTAAGTGTCATCCCACCGCGCATAGTCCGCCGCAAAAGCGCCAACTCCGGCCAGGGTGTCGGCGATTTCGTTGAGCGCACGCTGCACATCGCGGGAGAGCGTTCGATTTTCCAGTTGGACAAAGCTGTTGAGCAGGATGAGACGCATGAGGATGTAAAGGAGCACCAGGACGCCAACGGCAACCCCGATAATGGCTCCCAAGATTTGGTTCTGCAACGTCGCAAAGTATTTTTTCATGACGCTGGCTCACCTCGTTGGATCGGGCGGCGTCTGCCACCCGTGCGCCCGCACCGCGCCGTCGTCGAAGACGCGCACCACTTCAAAGCGGACGCGCCCTTGTTCGACGGCGCGGGCAATCGCGCGCTGCCCCGGGCTGAGGGTCGTGCGCGCCCCGCGTTTGATGTCCAAAATGACAACTTCCAGCTCCTCTCCGTCGCCGCCGCCGTCCGTCAACGCGCTGTAGCCGTTGAAGACGACGTAATCCACCGGATCGCCCAGGAAGCGGGCGTCGGCCGGCCAATACTTGAAGCCGGGCAGCAGCGGCGCGATCTGCTCGGCCATTTTGCCCTTGAGCACGGCGCGACTCTGATCGGCAGTGTCGCGCCGGGTGAGCAGGACGGTCTCGGCGTGGCGGGCTTCCAGCTCGCGGATGCGCGCCTCGTAACGCTGCGCCAGCCGCTCATGCTCCGTCGCGGCCTTGTCGGCGTAAGACTCGGTGGCAGCAGCCCGCGCCTGTGCGCGCAACAGCCAGTACGTCAGCCCCGCGCCGACGAGAAGTCCGAAAATGCCAATTAAGAAATCCATATCAAGTACAAGTGTAAAAGAATCAGGACGCAGATTTTCGCAGAGCCACGCAGATAAGTTTTAAACATCAGCGTTCATCCGCGTTCATCTGCGTCCCCATCTTCAATGCCAGAAAAACGGCTCGCGCTTGAGATAGCGCCCGCGCCCCGGTGCGCCGACGAAGTCGCCGTTGCGCACCAGGAATTGGCCGCGCTGCATCGCGGCGACGACGCGCCCCTGCACTTGCAGCCCCTCGAAGGGGGTGTACCCCGCCGTGGAGTGCAGCGCGTCGGCGGCGAGGAACGTCTCGCCGGCGGGATCGTACAGCACCAGGTCGGCGTCCGCGCCCGGAAGCAGCGCGCCCTTGCGCGGCCACAGGTTGTAGATGTGCGCCGGATTCGCGGCCAGCATCCGCGCCACGTCGGGCCAGCCGATGCGCCCGGCGGCAACGCCGTAGGTGGCGAGGAGCGGCAGCAGCGTCTCCAGGCCCGGCAGGCCGCCCGGCGTCTGCGTGAAATCGTCCGCCGCCTGCTTCTGCGCGCGCGTGTAGGCGCAGTGGTCGGTGATGAGCATGTCCACCAGCCCCGCGCCGACGAGTTCCCAGAGCTTCTGCTTCTCCTCCGGCGCGCGCAAGGGCGGCTGGAGGATGTAGCGCCACGGTTCGGCGCCGTCGTAAACCGTGTCGTCGAGCAGGAGGTACTGCAGCGCGGTCTCGGAGAAGGCAACCTGCCCGCTCTTGCGCGCGTTGGCGACCAGCGCGGCGGTGAGGCCGGTGGAGTTGTGGGCGATGACGACGGGCGCGCCGGCCGCCTCCGCCAGGAAGAGGACGCGGCCGGCGGCTTCCTGCTCCGCCAACGCGGGACGGGCCGCGCCGTGATATGCCCAGCCGGTCAGCCCCTCGGCGGCCAGCGATTGGGTCTGGGCGGTAACGAGGGCGTCGTTTTCGCAGTGGATCAGCGCGATGAGGCCGTACCGCCCCGCCGCTTCGAGCAGGCGCAGCAGCGCGGCGTCGTCCGCGTAGTAGTTGGGGCGATAGGTGGTGTAGAGTTTGATGCTCTGGATGCCCAGCTCCGGCAGGACGCCCAGCTCGTCCTCCTGGCCCGGTGGGACGTCCGTGACCATCATGTGGAAGGCGTAATCGAGGCAGGAGGGCGACGCCTCCGCCATGCGCGCGGCGAGCGCGTCCTCAAACGTCTGCCCCTTGAATTGCGTGGCGAAGTCAATCACGGTGGTCACGCCGCCGAAGGCCGCCGCGCGCGTCTCGGCGGCCCAACTATCGGGCGTGCGGTAGATGCCGGTGTCGAGCTGGATGTGGACGTGCGCGTCAATGACGCCGGGCAGCACCAGCAGGTCGCTGGCGTCCACCACCTCCGCCCCCGGCGGCGCGGGCAGCGCCTTGCCAATGGCCTGGATAGTTTCGCCCTGAATCAGCATGTCAGCCGCCAACACCATCTCGGCGGTCACGACCTGGCCGCCGCGGATCAGAATAGTCTGTTTGTCCATGGTTCCCTCAAAAATAGTCTGATAGTCTTTAGTCGTGTCGTCAAATCGTCAAGACAATGCTGTTTTAACGCAAAGACGCAAGGACGCAGGGATGCAAAGTTGATCGTCAAGGGGATTATATACCAGGATGGAGAGAAGGGGAAAAAAGGCGGAAAACCCCACGCGCTGACCCCGTTATTGGCACACATAACCCGCCCCCATTCCTGGGGGCGGGCGCAAAATTTCAGACCAACGACTACCGACTTCGGACTACCGACTCCCGTTCATCCGCGCATACACCTCCACCATCTCCCCCGCCATCGCCAGCACGTCGCGTTGGATGGGATGGGCGGCGGCGAGGTCGGCGAGGAGCGCCGCCACTTCGGCGCGGTGCGTCACGCCGCAGATGGAGAGGCCGTACAGTAACGCCTGCCCGAAGTGCATCGGGTGCATCGTCTGCAAGTCGTCCAGGTGCGCGGGGAGCCACTCCCACAGGAATTCCGCCGCCGCCGGGTTCTGCGTCATCGCGCCGACGATGGTGAAGCGGTTCTTGCGGGGCACTTCCGCGAAGTTCAGCGCGAGCGCGGCGCGCAGTTTGTCTGGTTCAAGGAAGCGGCCCAGCGCGTTCAAAGCAGTGAGCTTCTGGACTTCGGGCGCGTCGGGATCGGCCAGCGTCCGCGTGAAGAAGGGGTACGCGGCTTCGGCGTGCGTCACCGCGCCGATGCGGTAGACGCTGCCCAGGATGTCCGCCGAGACCGGTTCGCCGGCGAGGGCGGCGCGGAACTGGGCTTCGCCAAAGGCGGCGGCTTCTTCGGAGCCGAGGGTGAAGGCGGTCCAGAGCAGCGTATTGCGCAGCGTCGCCGTGTGGAGGTCGTCGCCGGGCTGCGGCGTGAGCTGCATCGCCAGCAGCGCGTTCTCCAGGATGGGACGGCCTACCGCGCAGACACGCTCGCGCTGCCCGGCCACAACCAGGTGCAACTGGAACAGGTCTTGCGCCAGGTTATCCAGCGGCAGATAGCGCGTCTCGCGGGCGAAGGCGGTTTGGACGAAGTCGAGGTAGACGCTCACGGGGTAATCGCCGCGCCGGATCAGGGCAAAGAGGTCGCTTTCGAGGCCGGTGGCGTCAATGGCGGAAAGGCGGCCCTCGGCGGACAGGCGGCCCAGCGCCGCGAGGTCGGCCAGGGGGTACTTCACGCGATAGAAGCCGCGCCGCCCGACGTTGAGCTGGTAGGCCGTCGTCCCGGCAGGCAGGTCGAGCGCGCCTTCCGCCGCATCCAGCACGGCGTGAAGCATCTGCGCGCTGCCGTCGGCCTGATAGGCGGCGATTTCCAGCGGGATGATCCAGCGTTGGGCGGAAGGAGCGCCGGCCGGGTCGGAAACGATGAAGCGTTCCTGGCTGAGGCGCAGCGTGTCGCCCTCGCGGCGCACGGTGACGAGAGGGTAGCCGGGCTGGTAGACCCACGAGGCGGCGAACTCACTCACCGGCTCGCCGGTGGCCTCTTCAAAAGCGGCCCAATAGTCCGCCGAATTGGCATTGCCGAAGCGGAATTTGCCCAGGAAATGGTTGACGCCGCGCTTGAGTTTTTCTTCGCCCAGGTAGGCCGCCAGCATTTGGATGATGGCCGCGCCCTTGCTGTAGATGATCGGCGCGCTGGAAGAGTCAATGTTGATCGCCGCGCCGTCGGGCAGTTCGATGGGAACAGTGCCGCGCAGGGCGTCGCGCTCCATGCCGGTCAGCGTCGTGTCGGTGAAAAACTCCTCCCACAGCCGCCACTCCGGACAGTAAGCGTCGGGGATGACGGTAGTGAAGTAGGTAGCAAAGGATTCGTTCAGCCAGATGTCCTTCCAGGCGCGCGGGCTGACGAGGTCGCCGAACCACATGTGCGCGGTCTCGTGGGCAATGACTTCGGCAATCTGCACCCGCTGCTGCTGCGAGGTCACGCCAGGATAAACGAGCAGGGCATTCTCGCGGAAGGTGATCGCGCCGTAGTTCTCCATCGCGCCGAAGGCGAAGTCGGGCACGGCGATGTAGTCGCACTTGGTGATGGGGAACGGGATGCCGGTGTAGGCCGCGCCGAAGTCCAGCGACTTGCGGCCCCAATCCAGCGCGAAGCGGCCGTACTGTGTCTTGCCGGGCGTCGTGATGACGCGCACGCGCGGGTCGGTCTGCCCGTCGTCAATGATCTCGAAGTCGCCCACGCCGAAGAAGAGCAGGTACGTGGACATCCGGGGCGTGCGGGCGAAGCGCACCTGCGTTTTGCCGTTGGACAGAGGGAGTTCTTCCATCACGTCGGTGTTGGCGAGGGCGGTGAGGGCTGCGTCCACGGTCAGGGTGATGTCAAAGGTAGCCTTCAGGCCGGGTTCGTCGAAGCAGGGGAAGGCGCGGCGGGCGTCGCGCTCTTCAAACTGCGTGACGGCGACGTACTTCGTCTGCCCGTCCTGGATGTATTGGCTGCGGTAGAAACCCACCAGCAGGTCGTTGAGATGCGCGGTGAAGGCGACGGTCAGGGTGAAGGGCGCAGCCTGCGGCGCGGACAGCGTCACCGTCAACGTCTCCGCCTCGGCGTCCAGCACGAAGGCGCAGGGGACTTCGGCGTCGTCCTGCCGCAGCGTACAGACGGCGATCTCCAGGTCGTTGGCGTTGAGGACAACGGCCTCGGCGGGCGCGTCCGGCGTGATGGCAATGCTCACGCGACCCGGACAGAGAAACGTGTTCAGGTCGGGTTCGAGGTACAGGTCGTAATGGGTGGGGTGCATCATAATCTCCTTATTTTGTAATAGCGTCAAACGTCAAACGTCAAACGTCAGAATTCCTAACTCGCCGCTCCTAACGCCCCTCTCGCCGAAACAGCCGGCTCCAGAACCGTTGCCAGCCGCGTTGGAGGGACGAGAAGAACGACGGCGTCTCACCCGCCGCCGATTCCACCACAACCGACGCGCCATCGGCCGACAGGAGGGTGAACGGCGCGTACTGCCGGGTCAGGCCACCATCCAGGTCGGCGACAACGAGGCCGGCCAGGTAGGTGTGCGGCGGCAATGGGCAGGTTTCCCACCAGAAGGGCGTTTCTGGGAAGGTGAGCGGCGTCATCTGGCAGACCCCCTCGCCCCAGGCGTCGCCGGGCTGCTGCGGCGGGAGCAAGACCTGCCCTTCTGGGGTGAAGGTGTCGCCGGGCTGAGGATTGAGGGCGCGCGCGCCGGCGCTTCCCAGGCTTCCCATCCCTATCAGGCTCGTCATCTGCCCGGTATGAGCGAAACTGAGGTGGGCCGCGCGCGAGATGTCGCTGCCGGCAGAACTGAACCGGCCGGGGAGACGATAAGAGGTCGCGTCCGGCGCGGCGTAGGTCTCCGGCGTCGCAAAGGCGAAAGCAGACGCCGACCCGTCGCTCAAGGTGCGCAGGGTCGGGCGGAACGTCACGGCGACGTCAACTTTTTCCGACCAGACGGGGCGCAGCACGCCGCCCAGCTCTTCCTGGTCGGCGGCGCGCAGGTATTCACAGTAGACCGGCCCGTAGGCGTACCCCAGATCGTCATCGTACAGCAGCACTTCGACAAAAATATGGGCGATGGCGGCCCCGCGCACGACGGCGGTGAGGGTCACGTCCTGGTCAGGGGAAAAGGTGGCCGGCGAAAGGTCCAGCCCTTCAATGACGATCGCACCCGCGCCCGGCGCGCTGAGGTCGCAGGGGGCGAGGCGCTCCGGCGGCGCCGGGATGTGCAACGTAAAAGACCGGTTGTTATAGGTGAACTTACGCGAAATCGTCATGGCTGCCCTCCTTACTCCACCACCGTGACCTCGGTATAGGCGTCGTAGTAGTTTCCGTTCATATCTTCCACAATGATGCCCAGGATGTAATCGCCGGGGTAGGCGTAGTAGGGCACCATCTCAAAGGGTTTGTCGCCAAAGGTGAACGTCGCGCCTTCATAATCCACAAACTCGCCATCCGACTCGCCGAACTCGAACCACTCTTCGAGGATGGTGAAGGTGTCGCCGGGCTGCGGGCTGATTTCACGCGGCGCGCCCGTCCCGTCCTCCCCGGTGAAGCCAAACACGCTCCGCATCACCCCATCGCCGCCAAAGCGGATGAAGGCGTCGCGTTGGTCGCCGCCGTCGGCAAAGGTGTAAATACCGCGGACAATATACGTATCCTCCTCTTCGGTCAGGCCGTAGGTTTCCGGCTCGAAGTAGGCAAATTCTTCGGTTTCGCCGTCGCTCATAAAATAGACCGTCGGCTCCCAATCCACTTCGATCCCCCCCACCTCGTCGCCCCAGTCGGGATAATAGACGCCGCCGATCTCCAGTGTCTCCTCCGCGCCGACGAATTGCATGTCGGCGGTGAGGTACGAGTCGGACTCCTCGTCAAAATAGCTGACGTAGAGATAAATGTAGGCGACGTTGCTCCCCTGGATGTCGGTGGAAAGGGTGAGCAGGTCATCCATGCCGATTTCCTCGGCGGACGTTTCGAGGGGGGCGACGGTGATGTCGCTGCCGGCGCCGGGCGCTTCGATGTCCTCAGTCACGGGCGGCGCAGTGGCGATGTCTTCCACGGGGGGCGGTTCCTCGGCCACCGGGGCGAGCACGCTCAGGTCGGCGTCGTCCACGCCAAATTCTTTCCCGGTGTAGTGATAGCGCAGGAAATCATCCCACAGGGAAGCGGCGGCAAAACGGCTGGCGTAATCGGTGTAGTTGTATTGCGCGCCGGACATGCCAGTGAGTTTGTAGAGCGAGGAGTTGGGGAAGTAGAAGCTGACGCCGGTCGCGCCGGGGCGCTTGGGGCCGTGCTTTTCGGCGATGACGGCCTGCTCCAAAGCGGTGAGGAGCCGGCGCGTGGCCGCCGTCACGTCCGCGTCCCCTTTGTAGACTTGCTGGATCAGGCCGGCAAAGTGGCCGAGGTCCAGATACGACGCCGGCAACTTGTCGCCGAAGATGCTCTCGAAGGATTGGGCGTAAGAGCGCGCTTTGGCGACGCCCTTCTGATCCACCTTGGCGAGCGCCACAGCCAGGTCGTTGAACGCGACGTTCAGCTCGGAGAGGGCGGTGAGGTCCACGGCGCTCAGGGTGATGTCCTGGCTCAGCGCCTCGGCGACTTCGGCGGCGGTCGTCCGGCCGGTGAAACCGTAAGCCTCCTCCACAAACACGCGGCGGGCGGCGTCGTTCACAATGCGCCCATCGTGGGTGATGTAACTTTCCACGATGGCGCGGCCCAGGTCGGCGGCGCTCATGCCGGGATTGTCGCTCAAGTCTTGCAGGAAGCTGGCGTAGGCCCAGCCCAGTGAAGGCTCCACCTCCTCCGACGCCACCGCCACCTTCGCGTAGGGCGCGAGAGCCGAGAGCGGCTCAAGCTGACCCATCAGGCAGGCGTCGAAGCCCACCAGGGCCAAAGGGCCGCTGCCGGTTTGGGCGATGATCTCGTTGAGCGCCTGGTCAATATCGTTGGTTGTGAATGAACTGTTGGGCACGGGCGCGTCGTCATTCCAGCCCCCGGCCCACCCCGAACCGTGATCGGAGAGGATGAGGACGTAGTTTTCGGCGGGGTACGTCTCGATGGCCCAGACGCCGAAGTCCACCAAGCTCTGCCAGTTGCCGCTGTCCACTTCGCCCAGATCGTCCAATTCTTCGGAGGCGATGGCCGTCAGGTCGTCGTCTTGCGTGACGAAAAACCGTTTGGTGGACGTCCAGTTGCCGTCCCCCTTGAACGCGCCGCGATAGCGATCCAGTTGCGCCACAATCGTCACCGCGTCATTGGAGCCGACCAGCTCGGCTTCGTTCAGATCGGTGAAGATGTCCCGCTCCAGGATTTCGTCGTCGGCGTTCTGGTAGAGCATCACCAGCCACGTCCCCGGCTCGCCGGTCCCCGCCGAAGTAGAGGGGGGGCGGGGCGTGCGGGTGGGCGGCGCGGGTTGCGACGTGTCGTTCTCCTCAACGTAAGGCTCTTCCTCGTAAAAATCCGACTCGTCACAGGCAAACAGCGCGCCGAGCAAAAAAATGATCACCAGGACACGCCAAAGATAGGCCGTTCGGGTTACTCTATTCACTTTTCCTCCCTGAAGCCTGAAATAGCACACTAAACTAAAGCGTGTGATTGTTACTCAATACCATATTACGCCAAGTCACAAAGAAATCAAAAATGATCCCTCCCCCTCACTCTGCCAGCTTCACGGCAGCGACCGCCGCCGTTTCGTCGCCGCGCAGGGCCATACAGTTGACGCCCTGGACGACGCCCTCTTTGGGCGGCACTTCGGCGGCGCGGAAGCGGATGAGTTTGCTGTTGTGGGAGATGATGAAGAGGTCGTCGTCTGCGCCGGCGGCTACGACGCCGGTGAGGTGTTCCGTCTTGAGCGCGATTTTGCCGCCGCCGCCGGGGCTTTTGTTGGACTGGAAGCCGCTCATCAGCCGCAGCGTGCCCTTGCCGTCCGCGCCGATCAGGAAGACGCTGCTCGCTTCGGGGGCCGCCGTGACGCCCACCACCGCATCGCCCTTTTCCAGGCGGATGCCGAGGCAACCGTTCTTGGGGACGCGCTTCGCCGGGAAGCGGATCGCCAGGCCGGTGTAGGAGGCGATCAGCAGTTCGTCGTCGACCCCGCTCCAGCAAGCCGCTGCCAGCGGGCCGCGTTCCTTCGCGTCGTAGTAGGCCACGCCGGGAATCATGCTCTTGCCGACGAAACTGGCCGGGGCCAGCGTCACCCAGCCGCGCGCGCCCACCAACGCCACCTGGTCGCCGCCGGCGTCGGGCAGGGCGGCAACGATACGTTCATCGGGACGCAGCGTGAGCAGCTCGGCGAGGAAGACGCCCCGCGCGCGGATGGGCGACTCGGCGAGACGGTTCACCGGCAGACGGTAGGAGCGCCCCTGATCGCTGAAGAGCAGCAGCGTCGCGCTCTCGTCGGCCAGGGTGAGGGCGATAGGCGGTGCATCTTCGGGGGTGTCGAGATCGAAAATGCCCATTCCGCCGCGCCGCTGGCGTCCGTAGAGGTGACGCGGCGTGCGTTTGATCATCCCCCGTGCGCTCAGGGTGATGAGGTTGACGGTCGTGGGCGGTTCGCAGAGTTCCGGTTCAGCCTCCGGCTCCGGTTCTGGAGCGGCTTCGACCACGGCGCGCGCGCGCCGTGGCGTCCGCGCGGCCAGTTCCGCTTCCAGGCTTTCGATGTAGGCCAGGACTGCGGGAGAAACTTCACTCAGATCGGGACGTTCTAAGGGCATAAGGGCCTCCAGGATAACAGGATTTACGGAATGTTAGGATTTGGGTGCGAATTACGAATTACGGATTACGGATTAGTTAGTGTCATAAAGTCTTCGCCGCCATACCCCCCTGCGAATTCATTCGCAGGCTGATACGGAAAATCCGTTAAAGCGGGTTGAAAACCAGCCGCGCGATGCTGGATTGAGTGCGTTTTTAACGCACTTTGCCTAGCAGCCGATGATTTCGGTAATGGATATTCCGACTTTTTACCGGCTGAAGCCCGGTGTGTACGTGTATACCCCGGCTTCAGTCGG
>DAOUGD010000134.1:0-39131 GCA_034429475.1 Anaerolineae bacterium | reverse complement strand
TGGAGCGGCGGAGGTACACCCGGTTCCATCTCGAACCCGGCAGTTAAGTCCGCCAGCGCCGATGGTACTGGAGGGGCAGCCCTCTGGGAGAGTAGGTCATTGCCAAGGAACTTCGTCCTGTTTTAAAGACTTTTATAGAATCTCTGGTTATCAAAACCGGAGATTTTTCGTTTTTAAATTGGGTCTATAATGAAAGTGAATTCTGGTGCCTTTGAGGAAGGCCATTCACCCGTTTACTCTGGGGAGTTTTTGTATGTCCAATTGGGATGTGGGAGCACGAATTAAAGATAAGCTGGAGAAAAAAATGCTGCAATTGCAGCAGAAGTTAGCGGAGATCCCGGACGTCATGGAACTGAAGACTGAAATGGCGCGACTTGAGGCTGAAATTGCAGTTATTGAGACAGAACTAGGTGCTGAAGAGGGTCTCCCCGATCAGCGTGAAAGCCTGACTGTACGGTTGGAGCAACTCATGGCAAAGAAAGAGTATATGGGACTGCGGATGGAATTGTATACGGAGAGACAGGAGCGTTTGCGGGAAACCTTGGAAGAACTTCGGCTGAATTATGAACAGCAACAAACCGGGAGCTATGCTCCAACTGCTCGTTCTTGGGAAACCGGGACTGTGGGATCAACTTGTTCAGGTCGAGGTATGCAGGAAGAGCGCCGTAAGATTCTGGAGATTTTACAGGATGGCAAAATTACGGTGGATGACGCTACCCGTATGTTGACGGCCTTGGGCGAGCAAGAAAGCAAATTGCGTGTGCAACGTCGTCCGCGTTGGGTGCGTATCCGCGTGACGGACATGGATACGGGACGGACGCGAGTGAATGTGACATTGCCCATAGGTTTGGTGAAGGCAGGATTGCGGGCTGGGGGTAGTATTGCCGGTATTGAGGGGTTGGACACGAAAGATTTGGAAGCTCTGCTCAGTCGTGGCGAAGTGGGCCATTGGGTGGATATTGTTGATGAACGCGATACGGAACGGGTGGAGATTTCTGTAGAATAGAGACCTGGATGAACGTTTTTGACTTCACTGCCAATTGCGTTATACTCTGTCCCCAGATTGGAGTTTGTCGATTCTTTGGTTGTTATCAAATATTTCTCAAGGA
This sequence comes from Anaerolineae bacterium, assembly GCA_034429475.1. Lineage (GTDB taxonomy): Bacteria > Chloroflexota > Anaerolineae > B4-G1 > SLSP01 > JAKQHY01. Next base: position 38,022 of record DAOUGD010000134.1, on the reverse strand, counting down.
TTATTTGCTCTAGGAAGTTTGGGAGGATTCTATGCAATTACTAAGTGTTTTGCGTCAAGTGGATATTTTTTATGGGATTCCCAAAGAAAATTTAGAGAAAGTGGCGGGCGTCTGTCGAGAGCAGGTTTTCAAGAAGGGGGATATCATTGTAAAGGAAAATACCCCTAGTGATGAACTGTTTATTATCACCGAGGGAATTGTTGAAATTATCATTGATCCTAGCTTGCTAGGCCCGGATCCTTCCGCGGTGCAGCCGGCGATTATTGCAAACCTGTGGCCGGGTCAAACTTTTGGGGAGATTGGCCTGGTTGATCGGGGAATGCGTTCGGCTTCAGCGCGCGCTTCGGCGGATGGAACCATGTTGCAAGCCATCAGCCGTGATGATCTGATTCGTCTTTGTGAGGAAAACCATCAATTTGGTTATTTATTGATGCGGAACATTGCCAGCGATCTGGCATTCAAGATTCGGAATACCGACTTGATGTTGCGCGAGCAGTTGCTTTGGGAGGCGCGCCCCAGACGATAACTATTTGGCGCTAGGATCGGCGGTAGGATATGCGGGATGTAATACGTGGGATGAGATCATCCCACGTTTTTTTGTTCTAATCGTCAGATGTAAAAAAGTCGTGCATGGTATAATACTTCGAGTATGGGGGATTCGGTTCTGAGCAAAGTCAGGTTGGGGAGTTATGAATCTGTTTGAGGTATTCCCGCAGTTTTCTCGTGAGGAAACGGCTGCTTTGAAAGCACGTTCCCTGCGGCTGATTGCGTTATCGGCTATTGTCTGTGATGATACAGCCTTCTACTTTGAAATCAGTGAAGCGCGTATGTGGGGACGATTGCCGGGAGGAAAGTCCGCCGTCGGGGTAGGGACAGTTAAGGTCCAGCCTGATCCCCATAATTTGCCTGTGCGCGTTTTGTCTCGTTACTTGCGGAATGAATGGTGTTGTGATACGTCCCTGGTCTCCATCGGAAAAACTTACATTTTGGATGAAAATCACCAGGTCACGATGTTGGAGCCGGTCGAATTAGCAATGCCTTATTTGTTGATTCTGACGCCGCCGCGTCTGGGCGGAGGAGACGACATCCCTGACGCCCTGGTACAGGCAGTTTACCTGATGTCGTTTCACCGTTGGCGGGGCGACTCACGACGGGCGGGGGTGCTGAAGGTTCAGCGAGCGGCGCTGGGCGACTTCTTAGCGCCGGCGGATTGGGACCTGGCGAATTTGAGGGCGCAACCCTGGGTCGAATTTTTGGCGGATGACTTGCCTGAAGATGCGAAACTGCGTCCCGTGCTGGCCCTGCGCGGGTTACAAAGCCTGTTGCGAGAGAATGAACTGCACTTCTGATGGGATGAATGCCCCAAAGTATACTATTCTTGAAGGAAGAACTATGGCGAATTTGATTACGCTTTCACGAATCCCATTGTTGGTGATTGTTGTGCTCTTGCTTTACTTGCCCGATCCTGCGCCGCGTGTGATCGCCGCGTTCCTGAACATTGTGTTGATTGTGATGGATTCTTTGGATGGCTATGTTGCGCGCCGTCGGGGCGAGACTTCTCTGTTAGGGAGTGTTTTGGACATTGCCGCCGACCGCACAGTAGAACTTGTCTTGTGGGTGGTGTACGCCGACCTTGATTTGATTCCGATCCTCATTCCATTGGTCGTGCTGGCGCGTGGGACATTCGTGGATGCAGTGCGCGCGGTCGCCCCTTCCAGAGGTGTTTCCCCCTTCGACTTGATGCGTTCCAAGGTGGGGCGTTTTATGGTTAAATCCCCGCTTTTCCGATCAACCTACGCGATAGCGAAAGGTTTCGCCTTCTTCTTCCTGGCGCTGGCGTATGGATTGACTGCCGCGCAGCATACACTGGCCGGCGTGGCGACGGTAATAGCGCAAATTTCTGTGTGGTTGTCGTTTACTCTTTGCCTGGTGCGCGGGATTCCGGTCCTTGTTGAGGCGCCGCGCATTTTAAGCGATTCTACCGGCTCAAGTTAGCCAGCTTTTCCTCTGACTTCCAATTCCTGATCCCCAACGCAATTTTGAACTATGCCTAAATTTAAACAACTCGAAGTACAGGGTTTCAAATCCTTTGCCGACCCTCAACTTTTTCTTTACCCCACCGGTGTGACGGCCATTGTCGGGCCGAATGGCAGCGGTAAGAGCAACGTGGCCGATGCTGTCCGCTGGGTGCTGGGCGAACAGCGCATGACGGCGATCCGCGGCCACAGCGGCGAAGACATGATTTTCGCCGGCGGCAAGAAACGCGCGCGCGCCGGGATGGCGCGCGCCGCCATTACCTTTGACAATCATGACGGTTGGCTTCCGGTAGATTTCGCGGAAGTCACCATCGAGCGCCGCACGTACCGCGATGGCAAGACCGACTATTTGCTCAACGGCGCCAAAGTCCGCCTGATGGACTTACGCGACCTGTTGGATCGCGCCGGACTGGGGCGCGATGCGTACCTCATCATCGGACAAGGGCTGGTGGATCAGGTGCTTTCCCTGCGCCCGAAAGAGCGCCTGGCGCTGTTCGAGCAGGCCGCCGGGATCGCGCCGTACCGCAACCGCCGTGAGGACGCCGTTCACCGCCTGGACGAGACGCAGCACAATTTGGAGCGCGTGTACGACATCCTCAGCGAAATCGAACCGCGTCTGCGCCGCCTCAAGCGGCAGGCCGAGCGCGCCGAACAGCACATCGCCTTGACCAAAGAGCTGATGGAGACGCTGCGCGTCTGGTATGGCTACCGGTGGAGCCACGCCGTCGCCGACCTGGAACAGGCGCGGCAGCGCGTCGTCTACCGGGAAAAGCAGGCTTTGCAGCGCACGGAGTCGTCGGACAAAGTGACGACCAACATCCTCGCGTTGCGCCAGCAGATCGCCGAACTGCGCGCCTCCCTGGCCGACTTGCACCGGGAAAGCAGCGCGCAGCACACCGAGGCGGAGCGTCGCCAGCGCGAACTGGCCGTCGCGCGCGAACATCAGCGGCAGTTGGACGTGCGCCAGGAGGAAAGCCGCACCACGCTGACGCCGCTGCGCGCGGCGTTGACCGCCGAACAGCAGGACGCGGCGACCTTGCAGCAAGAAGTGGCGGATTTGGAGACACAGGTGCAGGCCGCGCAGGCGCACTTAGTGGAGGCCGACGTGGCGCACCGCGAGATCGAGCGGCAGCGGCAGGCGCTCCTCAACCGCCAGGGCGCGGCGCAGGCGCAGGCATTGGAAAGCCGCCGGCAGTTGGCCGACCGTCAAAGTCGCCTGGAACAGACCGCCGGGCGGCTGGAACAGTTGGCGCAGCGCGTGCGCCAGTTGGAGGCCGGCCTTGCCACGTCCGCCGAGACGCGCCGCGCCCGCCAGGCGGCGGTGGATCAGGCCCGCCAGGCGTTGGACGCGCTGGAGGCCGAGGTGCAGGCCGTCGAAGTGGAAGCGGAGCACCTCAACGCGGCGCAGGACGCGGCGCGCGCCGAAACGGAGCGTCTGCGCCGCGAGTTGGGGCGCAAGCAGGCCGAATTGCAGCAGATCGCGGGGCGGCTGGCCGCGTTGGAGCGACTGCACGCCGAGGGCGCCGGACTGTACGCCGGGGTGCGCGCCGTGTTGCAGGCCTCCGAGCAGAATGAATTGCCGGGACTGTGCGGCGCATTTGCGACCATCATCCAAACGCCGCCGGAACTGGACCGCGCTATCGAGACGGCGCTGGGCGCGCAGATGCAGGACGTGGTCGCCGAGCGGTGGGAGGATGCGCAGGCGGCCATCGAGTGGCTCAAACGCAGCCGCGCCGGACGCGCTACCTTCTTGCCGTTGGATACCCTGCGCCCGCCATCCCTGTTGGAAATTCCGCGCTCCCCCGGCATCGTGGGGGTGGCGGCGGAGTTGGTCAAGTATGCGCCGCGCTATCATCCGGCGGTGCTGCTGCACCTGGGGCGCACCGCCATCGCGGAGAGCCTGGACGCCGCGCGGCAACTTTATCGCAAATTGCAAGGCAGCTTCCGCATCGTGACGCTGGACGGGGAGATCGTGCGCTCCGGCGGCGCCGTGACCGGCGGGGAGATTCCGGGGGGCGGCAAGGGGCAGGGCGAAGGGTTGCTGGCCCGCGAGCGCGACCGGCGCGAATTGCCGGCGCAAGTCGAAGCAGCGGAGGCGGAAGTGCGTACTTTGCGCGACGCCCTGCGCGAGAGTGAGACGCGCGGGCAGACGTTGCTTCAGCAGGCGCAAGCCCTGACGGAACGCCGGCGCAGTGTCGCCCGGCGGCGCAGCGAGGCCGAGCAGGCGCTCGACCGCGAAGTGCGCGCGTTGGATAAGCTCATCCAGGAGGGCGACTGGCAGAAGAATTTGCTCGCCGACGCTGGGAAAGAGCGCGAGCGATTAGAAGCCGACTGCGCCCGGTTGACGCAGGAGTGTGCGGCGGCGGAGACCGCGTTGGCCGAGGCCGAAGCGCAGCTTGGCGTCCTGCGGGGCGAGTTGGATGCGTTGACCGACGATGACACGGCCCGTCTGTTGGCCGACCGTCGCACGCAGGCGGCCTTGTTGGAACAAGAACACGAAAATCGCCGGGGACTGTTGGAGGCGCGTCGGCGCGAAGTGCTGCGTTTGGAGCGGCAGATCGCGGCGCAGGAACAGCGCATCGGTTCCCTGGAGCAGGAAGGGCAGGGATTGGCGGCGCAGGTCGAGCTATTGCAGGCGCGGTACGATGAAGTGCGCGCCGCCGCCGACGCGCTGGCCGTGCAGATTCCGCCGTTGGAAGCGCAATTGGCCGACTTGGAAAAATCGCTGGCCGAGCACGAAACCCAGGAGCAGGAGACCCGGCGGGTGCTGCACGAGGCGGAGCAGCGCTTATCCCAAGCCGAGGTCGAGGCCAACCGCCGCGAGGATCAACTGCGGGCGCTGCGCCGCGAGATTGAGGAGGCGCTGGGGATCGTCGTGGGGGACTTGCCGGAATCGCTGTCGGCGCAGCAGCCGTTGCCGTTGGAGGCGATTGCGTCGCCGCTGCCGGTGGTGCAGGAGTTGCCGGAGGGTTTGGAACGCCAGATCCGCGACCTGCGCACGCAGATTCACCGCCTGGAACCGATCAATATGGCGGCAAAAGAGGAATACGACGAGGTCGAGGAGCGGCGGCGCTTCTTGCGCGAGCAGATGGATGATTTGGAAAAGGCGTCGGCGCAGCTCAAGCAAGTGATCGCCGAGCTGGATGGGATGATGGAGACGACGTTCCGCACGACGTTCAAGGGGATTTCGACGGAATTTGTGCGCATCTTTGAAATCCTGTTTAATGGCGGGACGGCGAAATTGGAATTGATGACGGACGAAGAGGGGCAGGCCGGGGTGGACATCACCGCGCGCCCGCCGGGCAAACGCACGTCGGGGTTGGGGATGCTCTCCGGCGGCGAGCGCACGTTGACGGCGGTGGCGCTGCTCTTTGCCGTGATGCGCGTCAGCCCGACGCCGTTCTGTATGTTGGATGAGGTGGACGCGATGTTGGACGAGGCCAACGTCGGGCGCTTCCGGGCGATGTTGCAGGATTTGGCCCGCGAGACGCAATTCATCGTGATCACCCACAATCGCGGCACCGTCGAGGTGGCGGAAACCATCTACGGGGTTTCGATGGGCGAGGATGGCGTCTCGCAGGTTCTGTCGCTGGCGTTGGAGGACTTGCCGACCTCGGAAGTCATCTGAGTCTTTCTCGACCTGTGCTATAGGGAGAGATTTATCAGCAGATTAAGCAGATTGAGCAGATTTTTTTCTTAATCCGCTAAATCTGCTTAATCTGCTGACAAAAAATAGGCTATTCAGCAATGTCATTGCGCAGGTTGAGTTTTTTCTCAACGGATGGAACGGATTTGAACGGAAAAAAATCCGTTCTGTTCGCCCCATCCGTTGAATCCGTTGAATCCGTTGAGCTATGATCGTTCTTGATCTCAAGGCGGTTATTTTTGGGATAGGGTTGGCGCTGGCAGCGGCGGCCGGACTGACGTGGTGGATCGCGCGTTGCTCATCGCGGACGGCGACGCCTGGGGATGGCTCGCTGCTGGCTGTGCTGGACGCGGCGCCGTTCGGCTGGCTTGTGTTGGAAGGGTCTTTGTGCAACTACGCCAACGTCTATGCCCAACGTCTGCTGCACCTGCCGGGCGCGCGCGGGGAATTGCCGGACGCCGATTGGACGGCGCTGCTGGCCGAGGATCGCGCCGCCGCTCATCAGGAACCCCAGACCGGGCGCTATCGCACGGTGACGTTTGCCTCGGAGAAGACGGCGCGCTGGTGGGTCACGTCCGGGGATGGCAGCCCGGCGCGGGACTTCGTCTTTATGCTGGATGTGACGGCGCAGCAGCATACGGAGCAGGCCGGGCGCGCGCTGCTCAACGATCTGGCCCACGAGTTGCGCACCCCCATTGCCGCGATTCTCACGCACCTGGAAATTTTGGGCCTGAGCGACGTGGGCGCCGACGTTCACCGGCAATCGCTGGCGCTCTCGCAGGACGAGGCGCAGCGGATGGCGCGGTTGCTCAACGATATGTTGGAGTTGGGCCGCCTGGAAACGTCCCCTGAACTGGCCCGCCGCCCGCTGGACCTGGTGGCGCTGGTAGAGGAAGTTGTTTTGCAATCTACCCCCCGCGCCGTGGAGCGCCAGATGCCTTTGACGTTGGAGGCCGCGTCGCCGCTGCCGCTGGTCAACGGGAACGCCGACCGGCTGCGGCAAGTCTTCCTCAACTTGCTGGATAACGCCTTCAAATACGCGCGTCCCGGCGACCGCGTGACGATGGCGCTGCAACGGGCGCCGGCCGGCGTCGCCTGCGCCGTGTGTGATACTGGTCCCGGCATTCCCCCTGAACATCTGCCTTACGTCACCCGCCGCTTCTATCGCGCCGCCCCCAAGAGCATTGCGGGCAGCGGCCTGGGACTGGCGCTCGTTGCCGAAATTCTGCGCCGTCACGACAGCGCCCTGACGTTAGAAAGTCCTGTGGCGGACGGCCACGGGTTGTGCGCGCGTTTCACCTTGCCAACTTAGATTTTCTCTCAACGGATTGAACGGATTTGAACGGATTTTGTATCCGTTTCATCCGTTCCATCCGTTGAGAATCATTGATTGATGGGAGGGATCATGGGCGATTACCGCATCACGGAACATCCGATTTTGCCTGGCGCTGAGGCGGCGTCGGTTGAGTTCACCTGGCAGGGGCAGCCGCTCACGGCGCGGCCCGGCGAGATGATCGCGTCGGCGCTGTTCGCGCACGGCATCCGCATCTTCGGCCACCACCCCCACGACGGCGCGCCGCAGGGCATTTTCTGCGCCAACGGGCAGTGCGCGCAGTGCCTCGTCATCGCCGACGGCCGCCCGGTGAAGGCGTGCATGACGCCCGTGACGCCGGGGATGCGCGTGGAGCCGTTGGACGCGCTGCCGGAGTTGCCGGAAAATATTCCGTATTCCGTATTGCGTGAAGACGGAATACGCAATACGCAATACGCAATCGAAACGCCCGTCCTCATCCTTGGGGGTGGGCCGGCGGGGATGTCGGCGGCGATTGAGCTGGCGCGGTATGGCGTCAAGTCCCTGTTGGTGGACGACAAGCATCGCCTCGGTGGGAAGTTGGTGCTACAGACCCACCGCTTCTTCGGCGACATCAACGCTGTCTACGCCGGGACGCGCGGCATTGACATCGCGGCGCGGCTGGAGGCCGAAGTCCGCAAATTCCCCGAAATTGAAGTCTGGCTTAACAGCACGGCGCTGGCGGTGTTCAGCAACGGGGTGGTGGGGGTGTTAAGAAGCAAGAAGCAAGAAGCAGGAGGCAGGAGGCAAGAACTGGCGGATCAGCGGATCAGCGCCCCCCACAACCCACAACCCACAACCCACAATTTCACGTTTCACGAAGACTATGCCCTTGTCCGCCCGCAGATTCTCCTGGTTGCTACCGGCGCGCGGGAGAGGTCGCTGGTGTTCCGGGGGAATACGCTGCCGGGGGTGTATGGGGCGGGGGCGTTCCAGACGCTCGTGAACCGCGATCTGGTGAAGGCGGCGAACCGGCTGTTCATCGTCGGCGGGGGCAACGTGGGGCTGATTGCGGGGTATCACGCGCTGCAAGCCGGCATCGAGGTGGTGGGGTTGGTGGAGGCGCTGCCGGAGTGCGGCGGCTACAAAGTCCACAAGGATAAGCTGGCGCGGATGGGTGTGCCGATCTACACGTCGCACACCGTCCTGAGCGCCAACGGGAGCGAGCAGGTGGAGAGCGTCACCATTGCCCAGGTGGACGAGAAATTCCACCCCATCCCCGGCACGGAGAAGTCGTTTGCGTGCGACACGGTGCTGATTGCGGTGGGGCTGGAATCGGTGAACGAGTTCACGACGAAGGCGCGCGAGTATGGGATGACGGTATTCGACGCCGGCGACGCCGAGGAGATCGCGGAGGCGTCGGCGGCGATGTTTTCCGGCAAGATTCGCGGGCGGGAGATCGCGCGGGCGCTGGGCGCGGACGTGGATGCCGCGCCCGACGACTGGTATCACACCGCCGAGGTGCTCAAGTCGAAGCCCGGCGCGGCGATCCCGGAGCGCATCCCGGAGCAGGAGACGGGCGTCTTCCCGGTGTTCCATTGCTCGCAGGAAATCCCGTGCAATCCCTGTACGTCCGTGTGTCCGCAGCAGCTCATCCACATTGACCCCGACGACATCCGCGCGCTGCCCGACTTCTTGGGGCCGCAAGTCGGCAAGACGTGCCTGGGGTGCGAGAAGTGCGTCACGATCTGCCCCGGGCTGGCAATCACGCTGGTGGATTATCGCAAGGACGCGGCCATGCCGACGGTGACGCTGGCCTACGAATTCCAGGCGGAGCGGCTGCACGTGGGCGACCGCGTGACGGTGTTGGATTCCGTCGGCGGCGCGCTGGGTGACGTGGAAATCACAGACGTGCGTGCCGTCAAGCGCAACGACCGGACCGTCGTGGTCAAGATGCGCGCGCCGCGAGCGATTGCCAGGCGCATCGCCGGAATTCGCGTGCAGCAGCCCTGGGTGAGCGCGGCGCTGGAGCACATCATCACCCGCGTGGACGACGACGAGATCGTGTGCCGCTGCGAGCGCGTGACGGCGGGCGAGATTCGCGCGCTCATCCGCAAGGGCTACCGCGACATGAACGAGATCAAGGCCGTGACGCGCGCCGGGATGGGCGCGTGCGGCGGCAAAACCTGCACGTCGCTGATTCTGCGCCTCTTCCGCGAGGAAGGCGTGCCGCCGTCGGACGTGACGCCGAATGTGAAGCGCCCGCTGTTTGTGGAAGCGCCGTTGGGGGTGTTTGCGAATGGCGAATTACGAATTACGAATTGCGAATCGGCGGATCAGCGGATCAGCGAGTCGGCGAATCACGAATCACGAGCCACGAATCACGAATCACGAATTACGGAATACGGACTACGCAATACGTTTGACGTTATCATCCTCGGTGCGGGGAGCGTGGGGGCGCCGGCGGCGCTGGCGTTGGCGCGGGCGGGCGTCAAGACGCTGGTGTTGGATCAGTTCGCCAGCCAGGGGCAGGGGTCGCAGAAGGCGGCTATCGGCGGGGTGCGGGCGACGCACTCGGACCCGGCGAAGATTCGGCTGTGCCTGCGCAGCCTGGAGATTTTCTCGACGTGGGAGGAGGTCTACGGGCACAACCTGGAATGGACAACGGGCGGCTACTCGTTTGTGGCGTACCGGGCGCAGGACGAGGCGACGCTCAAGAGTTTGCTGAAGGTGCAGCACGCCTATGGTTTGAATATTGACTGGCACGACCGCGACGCGCTGTTGGAGATCGCGCCCGCGCTCAACCCGGAGGGACTGATCGGCGGGACGTACTCGCCGGGGGATGGGCATTGCTCGACGCTGCTCGCGGGTCACGCTTTCTACGATGCGGCGAAGCAGGCCGGGGCGACGTTCCAGTTCAACGCGCCGGTGCGCGAAATTTTGGTCGCGCCACAGATGACGGGCGCGCACCGCCATATCGTGGGCGTCCGCACCGACCGAGGAGAGTATCATGCGCCGGTGGTCATCAACGCGGCCGGATCGTGGGCGGGGGAGGTGGGCGCGCTCGTCGGGCTGCGCCATCCGATTCTCTCGGAGGCGCACGAAGGCGGCATCACGGAGCCGGTGGCGCACTTCCTCAATCCGCTGATGGTGGACATCCGCCCGGCGCCCGGCTCGAAGAACTATTACTTTTTCCAGTTGCGCAGCGGGCAGGTGGTGTTCTGCATCACGCCGGAGCCGCCGATTCCGGGCTTCGACCGCCGCGAGACGAGCGAGTTTTTGCCGCTGATCGCGCCGCGCATGGTGGATTTGATGCCGCGCCTGGCGGCGATCCGCGTGCGGCGGACGTGGCGCGGCCTGTACCCGATGACGCCGGATGGCGCGCCTATCGTCGGCTGGGCACGGGAATTGGAAGGCTACCTGATGGCCGTGGGCATGTGCGGGCAGGGCTTCATGCTCGGCCCGGGGCTGGGCGAGTTGCTGGCGCGGATGGTCACGCAGCAGACGACGGAATCCGACGCGGAGATTTTGCAGGTGCTCTCGCCGTATCGGGCGTTTGCAGGGCAAGAGGCTCTAAAATAATGAATCAGAACAATTCTTCAACCCAACGCGCCGTTAGATTCCGTTTCCTGCGCGCTTTTGGGGTCACATTTTGGATCGTGATCAGCCTGAGCCTCTTCGATCTCTTGGGCAAACTGTTCGGGACAGAATGGGCGAACAGTCGCCGCCCGGCGGTTTACGCTCGAAATGCCCGGAGATTGAGAGACTTGCTCCTTTCTCTCCAGGGCATCTTCATCAAGGCGGGGCAACTCATCAGCATTTTGAGCAATTTCCTGCCGGACTACTTCCGCAAGGAATTGGAGGAATTGCAGGACAGAATTCCGCCGCGCCCCTTGAGTGAAATGACCGCGCGCATCCGCAAGGAGTTGGGAAAAGAACCGGAACTGCTATTTGCAGAATTTGATCCAACCCCGATTGCCAGTGCGTCCCTGGCGCAAGTTCACCTGGCCCGGCTCCACGATGGCCGTCGGGTCGCGGTCAAAATCCAGTATCTGGATATCGAGGCCAACACGCGCCAGGATTTGCGCACCATCAAGGGGTTGCTTTCCTTTTATGGCTTTTTCTTTCGCATCAGAGGACTGGGAAATATCCACGAGCAGTTCCGCCAGATGATCAAGGAGGAGTTGGACTTTCGCCTCGAGGCGCAGCACATCGAGACCATCGCGGCCAACTTTGCGGGCAACCCCCACGTTCTTTTCCCCGAAGTGATTCACGAACTGTCGGCGGAAAGAGTGCTGACGACAGAGTACATGCCAGGGGTCAATGTCGCTGATCTGGAGAGTCTGGAAAGCCTCGGCATTGACCGGCAGGTTCTCGCCGAACGCATCGTCACTGCCTATTGCCAGATGATCTTCACCGACGGCCTTTATCACGCCGACCCGCATCCAGGAAATATCCTGGTGCAGCCGGATGGCAGCATCGTTTTCCTGGATTTTGGCGCGGTGGCGCAATTGTCGCCGGAGATGAAGTCCGGCATCCTGCAATTCTTCCAGGGGATTTTCAAACGCGATCACGATCAGATTTCCGCCGGCCTGCAACAAATGGGGCTGATTGCGCTGCACGAAGACAGTCATCACATCGAGCAGCTCATTGAGTATTTCTACAGCCGTTTTTTGAAACAAATGACCGCCGAATCCTGGCATTTGTCGGACGTTCACGTTGAAATGCAGGACAAACTGGAGACGATGATAGATTTCTCCAAAATGGGCATTTCCATCCGGGAACTTATGGCGACGTTCCAGATTCCCAAAGATTTGGTGTTGTTGCCGCGCACGTTGATGTTGTTGCTGGGTCTATGCACGCACCTCAGCCCCGCGATGAATCCCATGAAAACCATCCAGCCGTATCTGGAAGAATTTGTCTTTGGCAAGGACAAGAACTGGGTCAAGCTCATTGAGTCGGCGGTCAGGGACCTTGCCCTCTCCCTCGTCACCATTCCGGGGGACATTCAGGCCGTTCTTACCAAAACGAATCACGGGGAGCTGGAAGTCAAAGCCAAAGGCGTGGCTGAAGCCGCCAACCTGATGTATGCGTTGGGCCATCAACTGCTTTATGGCATGTTTGTGATGTTTTTCGGCGGTGTCGGTTATTTTGCCCATGTCCAGGGAGAAGTGGCACTTTCCAACGGGATGTTTGGCGTCAGCGCCTTTTTCTTGCTCTGCCTCGGCGTCTCTTTCTTGCGCGCCCGTAGGTGGCAGAAAAGGCCCTAATCCCCAGTCCCCAATCCCCAATTTCCACTTACCCATTTCTCATGACTCATTTCCCTTTACAATTTTTGGAGGTAAACCCATGAAAGTGTTTCTGACCGGTGGCACCGGATTTATCGGCAAACACGTGTTGCAGAAGCTCGTGGCGCGCGGCGACGAGGTGTGGGCGCTGGCCCGCTCCGATAGCGGCGCGGCGGCGGTGGAGGCGCTGGGGGCGCGCGCGGTGCGCGGCGATCTGACCGACGTGCCCACAATGCGCGCGGCGATGCAGGGCTGCGACGTGGTGTTCCACATTGCAGCGTGGTACAAGCTGGGCGGCAACGATCCGGCGAAGATGTATGGGACGAATGTGGGCGGCACGCTCAACGTGCTGCAAACGGCCTTCGAGGTCGGCGTCCCCAAAATCGTCTACACCAGCAGCCTGGCGGTCAACGGCGACACGCACGGACAGATCGCGGACGAGACGTTCTACCAGGCCGGGCCGTTCCTCACCGATTACGACCGCTCGAAGTGGCGGGCGCACTACGAGATCGCCCTGCCGCTCATCGAGAAGGGCGCGCCCATCGTCATCGTGATGCCGGGCGCGGTGTTTGGCCCCGGCGACCACAGCCTGGTCGGCGAGACGCTGCGCTGGTTCTGGCGCGGCTGGCTGCCGGTGCTGCCTGGCCCAGAGATGACGTTGGCCTATACGCACGTCGAGGACATCGCCGAGGGACACATCCTGGCGGCGGACAAGGGCAAGCCGGGCGAGAGCTACATCATCACCGGCCCCGCCCTGACGCTGGCGGAGTGGATCGGGCTGGCGGCGGAGGTCAGCGGCAAGCGCGCCCCGCTGTTCAACATCCCGGCGGCGTGGCTGCTGCCGCTTGCGCCTATTGTCGGCGCGCTGGAGAAGGTGTTGCCGCTGCCGGCGATGTTTTGCCACGATACGGCCGTTATGCTCCGCGCGACGTACATCGCCCGCGCGGACAAGGCGCACACCGAACTCGGCTGGACGCCGCGCCCGTTGCGCGAGGGACTGCGCGAAACGCTCGATGCGATCGCGGCGACTGAACCCCTTGCGCCGCCGGTCGCCGTGCAGCGCAAACGGTGGGCGCTGATCGCGTTGACGGCGGCGCTGGGGCTGTTTGTCTGGTGGGGACTCCGTCGAGGACGGCGTCATCGGTAAAATCCGCCAGGTGTGGTGAAAATTCTGTCAACGGATTCAACGGATGGAACGGATGCCATGGTTGAATCCGTTGAATCCGTTCAATCCGTTGAGACATTTGAGGAGGAGAGATCATGCAATTCGAGTTTGCGACAGCGACGAAGATTGTTTTTGGCCCAGGGAAGGTGAAGGAAGTGGCGGCGCTGGCGACGCCGTTGGGGAAACACGCGCTGGTTGTCACCGGGAAAACCCAGGAGCGCGCGCAGCCGTTGCTAAAGCCTATGGAAGTGCAGGGCATTAGCGTGACGTTCTTCGCCGTGCCCGGCGAGCCGACGACCGCCATGGTGCGCGAGGGCGTCGCCCAGGCGCGGGCGGCCGGCTGCGATCTGGTGATCGGGATCGGCGGCGGCAGTGTGTTGGATGCGGGCAAGGCGATTGCGGCGCTGCTCACTAACGGCGGCGATCCGCTGGACTATCTGGAAGTCGTCGGGCGCGGGCAGCCGCTTACCCGGCCTGCCGCGCCATACATCGCCATTCCAACAACGGCGGGGACCGGCGCTGAGGTGACGAAGAACGCGGTGCTGGCGTCGCCGGAGCATCACGTCAAGGTGAGCCTGCGCAGTCCGCTGATGCTGCCGCGCCTCGCGGTGGTGGACCCGGAGCTAACGTATAGCGCGCCGCCGGACATCACGGCCGCCACCGGTCTGGATGCGTTCACGCAGGTGTTGGAGCCTTACGTGTGCCAGTCGCCCAACCCCATCACGGACGCGCTGTGCCGGGAGGGGCTGATGCGCGCTTCGACAGCGCTGCGCCAAGTGTACCGGGATGGCAAAGACTCCGAGGCGCGTGCGGATATGGCGCTGGTCAGCCTGTTTGGTGGGCTGGCGCTGGCGAATGCGCAGCTCGGCGCGGTGCATGGGCTGGCGGGCGTGCTCGGCGGGATGTTCAACGCGCCGCACGGCGCGCTCTGTGGGCGGTTGCTGCCCTTTGTGATCGAAGCCAATGTCCGCGCGCTGCGCAAACGCGAGCCGGATAGCGAAGTCCTGGAGCGTTATGACGAAATCGCGGTCATTCTCACCGGCGATTGGGATTGTGAGGCGGAGGATGCGGTCACATGGGTGAAGACGCTGTGCAGTGAGCTGAAGATTCCGGGGCTGGCGACTTACGGCGTTACTGCCCAGAACTTCCCAACGGTGGCGGAGAAAGCGCTGCGCGCCAGCAGCATGAAGGGCAATGCGATCAAGTTGACGGAAGCGGAACTGCGCGGGGTGTTGGAACGGGCGTTTTAGGCGACGCATTACACATTTGCTACATATTTGCTACGCAAAACTAACGCGTTTCTCCTGGTAAGGTGTTATGATCCATAAGGTGGTGATGGAATCATCCCTTTTGAGTTCAGCGCACTTCAGGAGGAAATCATGAAACGTCAGGTAGTGGATGTGGTCTTGTTTATTTTGGGTTGGTTGGTGTTCGCCGCAATGTTCTTCTTTATTCCCGGTTAGCCGTTCTGGCGCAGTTTTTCCCTTATCAAAAGCCCTGGAGAGTCCCCTCCGGGGCTTTTTTGTGGATTACGTGAAGGGCATTATAATGGCAGTTACTTATGACAAGCATAAAAGCGCCACTGGTGGCTTTTAATGCCCATTTGTTGGCCGGAGATGCGTCGTATCGCAGCGCCGGGATTTCCTCTTATATTGCCAATCTGTTGAGCCATTTGCCAGATGCGGACGGCGACCTGCGTTACGCCCTTCTGGTCGGCGACGGACAGGTACCGGAAGAGGCGGCGGCGCTGCCGACTTATCGCAGCCGGATGGCGACGCGCCATCCGATAGGGCGGATTCTGTGGGAGCAAACGGCGTTGCCGTGGCGGCTGCATCGGTTAAAGGCGGATGTGCTGCACGCGCCAGCGTTTGTCGGTCCGCTGGTCGCGCCGTGCCCACAGGTGATCACCGTCCACGATCTGAGCTTTTTGCGTTATCCCCAGTTTTTTCGGCGCGGCAACCGGTTGTACCTGAGTTGGATGACGGGAATCGCCTGCCGGCGGGCCGCAGCGATCATTGCCGTTTCGCAGTTCACCGCGCGCGAAACCGCGACGCTGCTGCGCGTCCCGGCTGGGCGGATTCACACCGTCTATCATGGCGTAGACCCGTTGTTCCACCCGCTGCCGGCGGCGGATGTGGCGCGTTTCCGGCAGGCGCAGGGCTTGCCTGACCGTTTCATTCTGCACGTTGGGACATTGGAGCCGCGCAAGAATTTGCGGCGGTTGATCCAGGCCGTTGCGCGACTGCCGGATACGGACGTACACTTGTGCCTGGTGGGGGGGCGCGGTTGGCTGTATGAGGAGTTGTTCGCGGAGGTAGAGCGTTTGGGATTGGAGCAGCGGGTGCATTTCCCTGGTTACGTAGCCGCTGAGCGGCTGCCTTTCTGGTATTGCGCGGCCACCGTGTTTGCCTACGTCTCTCAATACGAAGGCTTCGGCCTGCCGGTGCTGGAGGCGCAGGCGTGCGGCGCGCCGACGCTCACCACGAACGAAACGGCGCTGCCCGAGGCCGCCGGAGCTGGCGCGCTGCTTGTCCCGCCCGCCGACGTCGAGGCGATCGCCGCAGGACTGCACCGTTTGCTGGCCGATAACGCTTTACGCGAGCAGGTGCGGGCGCAGGGATTGACACACGCCGCTGCTTTCACCTGGGAGAGGACGGCCCGTGAGACGGCGACCCTCTATCGTGAAGTGCTCCAACAGACAGGCAGGGTGCAATGAACGGTCGTTCGCATGATGCGGCGTCCTGGTGGGTCGTCGTGCTGGACATCGTGCTCATCAACCTATCTATGTGGCTGGCGTATGTGCTGCGGTATCGCCTGCAATGGTTCCTCAACATCGTTTTTGACGCTCCGTACAGCGCCTATTTGCCCTTTAATATTTGGTTTTCGGTGATCACGCCGTTGATTTTGTTGTTCAGCCAGGCCTATACGCATTGGCGCGGGCGTCTGTGGTTGGAGCACGTCTCACTCATCGTCAACGCGGTGGTGATTACGTTGGTCGCGATGCTGGCGGCGACCTTTGCGTTCCAGCCGCTGGTCTACTCCCGTCTGCTGTTGTTGGAGTGCGGCTTTTTTATGATTATATTCATGGCGTTGGCCCGCGGTCTGGCGATGGTGATCCAACGCCAACTCCGGCAGCGCGGGATTGACGTGCGACGAATTGTCATCGTCGGCGCCGGAGAAGTCGGGCGGCGCGTGATGCGCACCGTCGTCGCGCGTCCTGACCTGGGATATCAAATTGTCGGCTACGTGGATGACAATCCCGACAAGGGCGCGGGGGAAGTAGGCCGTTTCAAGGGGCTGGGGCCGCTCGATAACTTACCGAGGGTGATTGACGCCGAGGCGGTGGATGAAGTCATTGTTACGCTGCCCTGGACGTATCACCGCCGCATCTTGCAAGTGCTGCGCGAGTGCGCCCGCCGGCAGGTGACGGCGCGCTTAGTTCCCGATCTCTTTCAGATGAGCATGAGCCATATCGAGGTGAGCGATCTGGGGGGCCTGCCCCTGATCGAAGCTCATGAGATTGACTTCAGCCGCGCGGAGATGATCATCAAACGCGCGATAGACCTGGTGTCCGCGGGTCTCGGTTTGACGCTGGGCGCGCCGTTGTTTGGGCTGATCGCGCTGGCGATCAAGCTGGATTCGCCGGGGCCGGTGTTTTACAGGCAAGTGCGGGTGGGCAAGAATGGCCAATTGTTCAGAGTGTACAAGTTCCGCTCAATGCGGGTGGGGGCGGACGCGGAGTTGGAGACGCTGCGCGCGTTGAATGAGGCTGACGGGCCGTTGTTCAAAATCAAGGATGATCCCCGGCGGACGCGGGTGGGGAGTTTTTTGCGCAAGAGCAGCCTGGACGAACTGCCGCAGCTCATCAACATTATGCGCGGGGAAATGAGCATGGTCGGCCCGCGTCCGCCGATCCCGGACGAAGTCAAGCAATACAAGCCCTGGCACAAGCGGCGTCTGGCCGTCACCCCCGGGTTGACCGGTTTGTGGCAGGTCAGTGGACGCAGCGAACTAACCTTTGACGAAATGGTGCTGCTCGATCTTTACTATATCGAGCACTGGTCCCCCTGGTTGGATTTGACCATTATGTTGCGCACCATCCCCAAAGTGCTGTTGGGGGAAGGCGCGTATTGAGGGTGAGGGGGCTGGAGAATAGGCGCAGAGGAGCGGCGGCGCCGGAGGGATGAAAATTTTCACCACAAGGGACACGAAGGACACAAGTAGAAATTTTGCTATTTGCTATTTGCTATTCGCTATTCGCTATTTTCAGAGGAGAATCAATGAGCCACTGGTCTTTAAACGCTGAGGGGAAGGTTTCACTTCTGGAATTCTTGCGCAAGTTGGTGCAGACGCCGAGTTTATCCGGTAAAGAAGGGGCAGTGGCAGCCCTGGTGTTGGAGGAGATGCGCCGCCTGGGGTACGACGAAGCGCGACGGGACGCGGCCGGCAACGTCATCGGGCGGATTGGGCCGGCGGATGGCCCGGCGTTGATGCTCAACAGTCACATGGACACGGTGGAGGCGGCTGCGCCGGAGACGTGGACATCCCCGCCGTTGGCGGCAGAGGTGAAAGAGGACCGCCTGTATGGCCTGGGGGCGTGCGATATGAAGGGCGGACTGGCGGCGACGGTCTATGGGGCGGCATTGCTGGCGCACCGGCGGGATGCGCTCAAAGGCCCGATCTGGGTGACGGCGGTTGGGCTGGAGGAGTGTTCTGAGGGCACGTGTACGCGCGTGCTTTTTGAGGAAGATGGCCTGCGCCCGGCCTGGGTGGTGATTGCCGAGCCATCGAATTTACAGGTGGTGCGCGCCCAACGGGGTCACGTGGAGATGGAACTGACGGTCAAGGGCAGGTCGGCTCATTCCTCCGCGCCGCATCTGGGCGACAATGCCATCTATGCGGCGGCGCGGCTGGTATTTGGGCTGGAAATCCTGGCCGAACAATTGGGCGACGATCCCTTCTTGGGGCCGGGCGTGCTGGCTGTGACCGACGTTCGGTCCCACGCCGTCAGCCGCAACGCCGTCCCCGACCTCTGCGCGCTGATTCTCGACCGGCGGTTGACGGTGGGCGAAACTGAATCGAGCGCACTGCTGGATGTGCAGCGCATCATTGCGCGGGAGGGCGTCAGGGCGGAGGTGCACGTCATTGAGGAAAACGTCGCCACCTATAGCGGCAAGACGTACCGGGCGCGGCGGACATCGTTGCCGTGGGTATACCCGGAACGGCACCCGCTGGTACAGGCGATGACTCAGGCTGCGCGGGACGTGGGACTGCGCCCCGGCATGACGTGCTGGCACTTTGCGACCGAGGGCGCGTACACCGCCGCCGTCGCGCAAGTTCCGACGGTGGGGTTTGGCCCCGGCGATCCCACCTTGCCGCACACGCGCAACGAGTACGTGGAGATCGAGCAAGTTTACACCGCCGCCGAAGTGTACGCTGCGTTGGCCATGCGATTGTTGGGGAAGTAGCGAGTGAGGAGTGGCGAGTGAGGAGATAGGAATTCCTCATTCCTCATTTCTGATCACTGATTTCTGTCTGGATGGGGGAGTTATGGATGATTTTGTACTGAGTGACGAGATTCGACAGGCATTGGATGAGGGTAAGCCCCTCGTCGCGTTGGAATCGGCGCTGATCACGCACGGGTTTGCGTATCCGGCCAATGTGGACATCACGCGCCGTATGGCGGAAGCGATCCGGGCGCACGGTGCGACCCCGGCGGTGATGGCGATCTGGCGCGGGCGGCCCACGGTAGGATTGAGCGACGCGCAGATCGAGACCCTGGCGGCAGACAAGACGGCGGTGAAGGTGAGCGTGCGCGACTTGCCGCTGGTCGGCGTGCGTGGACTCCACGGCGGCACAACTGTTGCGGCGACCGCGCTGTTGGCGCACCGCGCGGGCATCCGCGTCTTTGCGACCGGCGGCATCGGCGGCGTGCATCGGGGGCACCCGGAAGACATTTCCGCCGACCTCCCGGTGCTGGCGAGCACGCCCATCGTGGTGGTGTGCGCGGGCGCCAAGTCCATTCTCGACCTGCCGCGCACGTTAGAGTATCTGGAGACGTGGGGTGTGCCGGTGCTGGGCTGGCAGACCGACGAATTCCCCGCCTTTTACAGCCGCGAGTCGGGGCTGCCGGTGGATGTGCGGGTGACGGAGGCCGCCCAGATCGTGCAGGTTTTCCGGGCGCAGCGGACGCTACACCTACCGCAGGGGCTACTCGTCACTGCGCCAATTCCGGGCGAAGACCAGATCCCTGCCGCCGAGATTGCGCCGCTCATCGCGCGCGCCGTCGCCGAAGCCGAGGCGCAGGGCGTCGTGGGGAGAGCCATCACCCCCTTCCTCCTGGCGCGGCTGGTGACGTTGAGCGAAGCGCGATCACGGCGCGCCAACGAGAGCTTACTGCTCAACAATGCGCGTATCGCGGCACAGATTGCGGCGGCATGGGGTTGAGTCGCATGGGGTGTTGGAGCAGAAAAATGTGTGGGGCAAGGGAGCAACTTGCCCCACATTGTTTATCGTGAGTGATACGACTGCGTTACAGATTGCTAACCCCTCTTGTGAAATTCTCACTTTTGGCCTAGAATGAATTTATATAAATTCCTATCAGTTTGAATACAAAAATTCACCTCATTCTACCTCCCAGGGCACAGTCACGAATAATCTATGGAGTAGTGCAAGGAGTGATTGGCGATGGTAACAAACAAGTTCTACGATTTGGATTACGACCCCAAACGGAACCAGATCACCTGTGGTTGGATGAACCGTAAGCGTCTCCTGACGGTGGGGGCTGTGGGGGTGTGGCTTTGCCTGGCGGTTGGTAGAACAAGTAAACGGAGGTTTGTTTTGTAGTATGGCGCACATTATTGTGGTGAGTAATAGTAAGGGCGGCGTAGGTAAAACTACGACTTGCCTTTCATTGGGGGCGTGCCTGGCCGAGGCGGGACGCCGGACTTTGGTGGTGGACCTGGATCCGGAAGCCGATTTAACGGTCGCTGCCGGCCTGGATGTAGAGGCTTTAACCTGGTCGGTGGCGGATGTGTTGGATGTTGATGGGGAAAAGTCGGGCGGGCAGCGGCGCTCGGTCGTCTATGCGACGGCGGTGGACAGGTTGTACCTCTTGCCCTCCAATCCGCGCCTGGCAGAGGTGGAGCGGCGTTTGTCGGAGCGCCCCAACTATGAGCGGCGACTGACCCGCGAATTGGCCTCTTTCAACAGCATGTACGAATTTATCTTGCTGGATACGCCTCCGTCGTTGGGCAGCCTGACGTTGATGGCCCTGGTGGCGGCGCGGTGGGCGGTGACGCCGGTGCAGTGCGAGTATTATTCGGCGCGGCGGCTGGTGCGGATTTTGAATGTGTTCAACGCCGTGCGCGAGCGTTTTAACCCCAAACTCACCGTCTACTTGCTGCCGACCCTGTACGATCAGCGCACCCGCATTGGCCGGGGAGTGTTAGCGCAACTCCGGCAGAATTTCCCCGAACAGCTTTTGGAGACGGTGATTGGGGTGGACACTCGCCTGCGCGAGTATGCCGCCACCTCTGAACCGATCACCCTGTATGCGCCAAACTCGCGCGCTGCCGAGCAGTACCGGCAGTTGGCGCAGGAAATGCTGGACAAAGTATCTCATGCCGTAGAACCGGCGAGTGGAGGTTGATATGCCCCGTAAGAAAAAGTTGGAGACCGCTTTGGAAAACCTGTTGACCCCGCCCTCGGAAAACGCGAAGGCAGTGAAACCGGGGGCGCTGAAAGCCGACGTCCCCTCGGCTGCCTCCGAGACTGTGGCGGCGGTGGGCGAGCCGACTCCGGCGGGCGAGTCCGCGCCGGAGGCGATGCCGGAGGCGCCGGAAGTAACCGCTTTGCCGGAGACGCCGCCCGAGGCCGCGTCGCCATCCCCAGAATCACATTTTCTCTCCGAGGGGCTGGAAGAGGGGGGGGCGCTCGAAAATCTGGCGGAGGTGGCTGCGGCCGGCGTAACACTTGAAGAGGAAGAAGACTTGACGTTTGCCGAAGAGGCCGCAGTGGAGAGCGAGGTCGAAGCCGCAGGCACAGAGCGGCAGTTGGTGATCCTGATGCTGGCCGACGAATGGTACGGGGTGGACATCGCCGCGGTGGAACAAATCATTGAACTCCAGCGGATCACGCCTGTGCCGCACACTCCGGCTTACATTGCAGGATTGACGAACCTGCGCGGCACTGTCCTGCCGGTCGTGGACTTGCGCCGACGCTTGGGGCTGCCGGCGGGCGAGCCGACGCGGGACACGCGTATTGTGGTGGCGCAGGCCCATCAGATGCAGGTGGGAATGATTGTGGACGCCGTCACCGAGGTACTACGCGTGCCGGAGTCGGCCATTGAACCGCCCTCGCCCCTGATGACGTCGGTAGACTCGATGTACATTAGGGGCATCGCTAAAGTTGCCGAGCGGGATGGCGCACCCAATACAGAGCGCCTGATTGTCTTGTTGGATTTAGAACAGATATTGCCGGGCGTCCGTGGGCATTAGGAAGGCTCAGTAGATGATAATTTGGGCCGGTAGTAACGACTTTAGTCGTCACAAGAACCGCTGAAGTGGTTACTACGCATAGCGTTTTCATCTACTGAGGCTCTTAAGATGCAGGAGACTATAGATGACCCAAGAGTTGCAGTCAAAACGTAAAGCGTGGTTCAACCCACTCCATTGGAAGATTGGGAACAAAATTCTGGGAACCGTGTTGTTGGTTGTGATGGTTTCTGTGACCGCGCTGACCGTTTTCAACTACCAACGCCTCTCTGTCAGTATGGTTCAGAGCAAGGGGCAGGAATTGGTCGCCTATGGGCACGAGGCGGTGCAGCGCGCCGCGGATATTGTGGCCGGCAGCATCGCCAACTTGCAAGCCCTGTCGCTTTCTCCCACCCTTATTGACGCGCTCGAAACGACCAACGCGAGCTACGCGGGGCGCGACGCCGCCACCATCCAGGCGGAGACTGCGCTCCTGGATGCCGCTTGGACCGCCGGCGATGCCTCGGTTGTATCGTTGGTGACGCAAATTGCCAACAACCCCGCCAGTGCCGAATTGCAGCGTTTTCGGGAGATTTTTCCAGAAGAAATGGAGGTCTTCGCGACCGACTTGTACGGCGTTAACGTGGCGATGACGGCGCGCACCAGCGACTATGTGCAATCCGATGAAGCGTGGTGGCAAAGTGCGTATAACGATGGTCAGGGGCAGGTCTTTGTCAGCGAAGTCGAATATGATGAAAGCTCGGATTCCTGGGCCATTGACATTGGCGTCCCGGTCTATGATCGGAACGGAAGAGGCATCGTTGGCATCTTGCGCGGAACGGTGGACATCTCTGTAGTCTTCGACGCCCTGAGCGAAATCCGTTTTGGCGAGACGGGGTACGCGGCGCTCCTGGATCGCCAGGGC
The DNA here is from genome assembly GCA_034429475.1 of Anaerolineae bacterium. GTDB lineage: Bacteria > Chloroflexota > Anaerolineae > B4-G1 > SLSP01 > JAKQHY01. The sequence goes on along the minus strand of DAOUGD010000134.1, from coordinate 15,197 downwards.
CGCATCCTGTATGCCCACGATGAGACCCAGTTGATGCAACCGGCGCCGGATGTCTTGTGGGCCGCCTTCAAGAATACTGCCGAGGGCGATTGGCGGCGGGATTTGACCGATTTGGATGGTCAACCCGCCGTCATTGCTTATCGGCGGATGGAAGGCGTGCTGGCGGAGTCGTTGGGATGGGGTATTCTGTTGGAGCAGGACCTCCAAGAGGTCAACGCCGCCGTGCGCGACACGATGCTCGAGAGCTTGCTGGTGGCCCTGGTATGCGCGGGGCTATTGTCGCTGGTCGGCGTGTGGATGGCGCGGCTGATTTCCCAGCCTTTAGTGTTGGCGACGCAACAGGCGCAACAGTTGGCGGTGGGCGACCTTGGGGAAATGGATACCCCGGTGGCGCAGGCCTGGGCGCAGCGCGGCGACGAGACCGGCGCCTTGCTGCGGGCTTTCCAATCCCTGAGAGTCTACGTTCAGGAGATGGCGACGCACGCCGGGCAGCTCGCGGAGGGCGACCTGGCGGTCCAGGTTCAGCCGCGCTCGGCGGCGGATGCGTTGAGCCATGCCTTCCAGCAGATGCTCGCGTACCAACAGGCGATGGCCGATGCTGCGGATCGCCTGGCCGGCGGAGACGTGATGGTGTCCGTGGCGCCCCAGTCGCCGCGCGATCGGCTGGGCAATGCCTTTGCCCAGATGGTGACGTATCAACAGGGAATGGCCGGCGCCGCCGGACGCCTGGCGCGCGGGGACGTGGGGGTAGCCATTGCGCCCCAGTCGCACAAGGATGTGCTGGGGCAAGCCTTTACGCAGATGGTGGCCTATCAGCAACAGGTTGCGGCGGCGGCGGCGCAGTTGGCGCAGGGCAACCTCACCGTGGCGGTCGCGCCGCAATCGGAGCAGGACGCGCTGGGCCATGCATTTGCGCAGATGATCGTCAGCTTAAGAGAATTGGTCGGGCGGGTGCAGCACAACGCGCAGGAGGTCGCGTTGGCCGCACAACAAATCACGCTGTCTTCCGAGCAATCCGCCGGGGCGACCGGGCAGGTCGCGTTGGCCGTCCAACAAGTGGCGCGCGGCGCGGCGCAGCAGACCGAGCGCATGGCGCAGACGGCCGAGATGGTGCAGCAGGTCTCGCACGCCATCGAAGGGGTGGCGCGCGGCGCGCAGGAACAGTCTATGGCGGTCACGCAGGCGTCGGATGTCACCGTGCAAATTTCGCGCGCGATTGACCGCGTGGTGTTGAACGCGCAGAACGGCGCCGAAGGGGTCGCGCAGACGGCGCGGACGGCCAACGCCGGGGCGCAGACCATCGAGGCGACAATCCAGGGGATGCAGGCGATCAAGGCGGCGCAGGATGAGGCGCGGCGCAAGGTGTTGGAAATGGGCGGTCGCGCCGAAGAGATCGGCGCGATTGTGGTGACGATTGAGAAGATCGCGGATCAGACGAATTTGCTGGCGCTGAACGCGGCGATTGAGGCGGCGCGGGCCGGCGTCCACGGCAAGGGCTTCGCCGTGGTGGCCGACGAAGTGCGGCGGCTGGCCGAGAACGCCGGGCGCGCTTCGCAGGAGATTGTGACGCTGGTGAAAGGCATCCAAAAATCGGTGATGGAGGCCGTGAAGGCGATGGAAGAGGGCGCCGACGAGGTAGAGACAGGCGTCCTCCGCTCGCGGGAAGCGACCAAAGCCTTGAACGAAATCCTGAGCGCCGTCGGTATCGTCAACCAACAGATGGCAGACATCGTGGGGGCGTCGCAGCAGATGGGCGACGCCGCGCAGGAGATGGTGAACGCCGTGGAGACCGTGTCGGCGGTGGTCGAGGAGAACACGGCCTCGACCGAGCAGATGGCTTCTGGCGCGGAAGAAGTGTTGGGAAGCATCGAAGACCTCGCCGGGATCGCGGAGGAAAACAGCGCGTCGGTGGAGCAGGTCAGCGCGTCGGTAGAGGAAGTGAGCGCGCAGGCCGAAGAAGTTTCGGCGGCGGCCGAGACGTTGCGCGAGATGGCGCAATCGCTCCAGTTATTGGTAGCGCGCTTCAAACTGGGATAAGGTGAGCACGGAGGAGACTATGTTGAAATTCAAGTCCATTCAAATGCGGATTGTGACGTTTGCCGGTTTCTGTCTATTGTTGACGGCCGCCGCTATTATTATCTACGCAGTGTTTTCCTTGCGTCAAACTGCTACGCGGGCTGCCGAGGCGCACATGCTGGCGACGGCTCAATCGTATGCCGCTGGGGTGGATGCAGAAATTGAAATAGCGTTGGATGTGGGCCGCACGCTGGCGCAGTCATTGAAGGCGGTGAAGGCGCAAGGGATCGCGTTAACCCGTGAAGAAGTGAATGGAATGCTTAAGCAAGTGTTGATGGATAATCCGAATTTCTTAGGGGTTTATGCGTTGTGGGACCCCAACGCTTTCGATGGATTGGATGCGGAGTATGCCGGCAAAGTTGGATATACTGAGACAGGCCGTTTTGCGCCTTACTGGAATCGCGATGCGGAGGGGAATTTTGCATTTGAACCCGTTCCTGACGCGAGCATGGCGGTGGATGATTATTATCAGATCCCTAAGAAAACCCTCACGGAAGCCATTATCGAACCTTATATTTATCCAGTGCAAGGGAAGGATGTGTTGATGACTTCGTTGGTGGTCCCGATTGCAGTCGAAGGGCAGTTCTATGGGGTGGCGGGGGTGGATTTGCGCCTGGATTTTCTACAGCAGGTGGTGGAAGCGGCGGATATTTATGGGGGCCGGGGGACATTGGCTTTGATTACTTATCAGGGAATGTTGGCCGGTGTGACCCATCGCCCTGAATTGACTAACCGTTCGGCGCGGGAACTCCATCCAGATTTTGATACTGACGGGGAATTGGCGCGTATCCAGGCCGCCGAGTCCTTTTATGAGTCGCAGGCTGGTGAATTGGAGGTGTTTGTCCCTATTCGCTTTGGGCACACTACGACTCCTTGGGCCGCCAATGTATTGGTGCCTCTCCGGGTAGTTACGGCTGAGGCCACGCAACTGATGTGGCAGTTGCTCGGTATTGGCGGCGTATTTACGGTGATTGGATTACTCATCTTGTGGTTTGTCGCCGGGCAGATTGCCGCGCCGGTCAAGCGCGTGACGCACGCCGCACAGGTGATTGCCACCGGCGATTTAACCCAGAAAGTTCACGTTGATCAGCAAGATGAAATCGGCCAGATGGCATACGCTTTTGGGGAAATGACCGGTTACTTGCGAGCGTTGGTCGGACAGGTGCAGAGCAACGCGGGAGAGGTGGCGTTGGCGGCGCAGCAGATCACGTCGGCCTCTGAACAGTCGGCGACGGCGACGGGGCAGGTGGCGCTGGCGATCCAGCAGGTAGCGCGGGGGGCGGCGCAGCAGACCGAGCGCATGACACAAACGACGACGATGGTGCAGCAAGTTTCCCATGCCATTGAGGGGGTAGCGCGCGGGGCGCAGGAGCAATCGTTAGCCGTAACGCAGGCGTCGTCCGGGACGGTGCGGATTTCCCAAGCGATAGACGCAGTCGTCGCCAACGCGCAGGCCGGGGTGGCGGAGGCGGAGAGCGCCAGGCGGACGGCCCAGACCGGGGCGGAAACCATTGAGGCGACCATCCAGGGAATGCAGACGATCAAAGTCGTGCAAGACGAGGCGTTGCATAAGGTCACGGACATGGGGATGCGCGCCGAGGAGATTGGCGTGATCGTCACCACGATTGAGAAGATTGCGGATCAGACGAATCTGTTGGCGTTGAATGCGGCCATCGAGGCGGCGCGGGCGGGGGCGCACGGGAAGGGTTTCGCGGTGGTGGCGGATGAGGTACGGCGGCTGGCAGAGAATGCCGGGCAGGCGGCGCAAGAGATCGTGGCGTTGGTGAAGGGCATCCAGAAATCAGTCGCGGACGCGGTGAAGGCGATGGAAGCCGGGACGCTGGAAGTGAACACGGGTGTGCAACGTTCGCAGGCGGCAGGGAAAGCGCTGACTGAGATTTTGGCGGCGGTAGGGGGCGTGAACCGGCAGATGGGAGACATTGTGAGTGGGGCGCAACGCATGAGCGAAGTGGCTCAGGAAATGGTGAACGCGGTGGAAACCGTGTCGGCGGTGGTGGAGGAGAATACGGCAGCGACCGAGGAGATGGCCTCGGGCGCGGAGGAAGTGTTGAGCAGCATTGAGGAGATCGCCGGGATCACGGAGGAGAACGGCGCGTCGGTGGAGCAAGTCAGTGCGAGTGTGGAGGAAGTCAGCGCGCAGGCGGAGGAAGTTACGGCTTCGGCGGAGACGCTGCGCGAGATGGCGCAGGACTTGCAAAGTCTCGTGGCGCGGTTTAAGCTGACAGGTGGAGACCGGGGAGGGAAAAACACATGAAAGATATGAAACTGGCTCTCAAATTGTCTCTGGGTTTTGGTCTGGTTCTCATTCTGACCGTTCTTGTGGCCTATGTGGGCTACGATGGCTTGCAAAAAATTAATCTGAGTACCCGGATTTCAGAAGAGGCCAGCTTGTTGTTGGAAACCCTCTCGCAATGCCAGGAATATCAATGGGCTTTTGAAAGCTACGGGTTCGAGATCGTCGGTGACGCGGCGCAAAGCCCGGATGAGCAGTTCGAGACGTGCGTCGTCAGCTTTAACGAACGCGCGGCGGCCCTGAGAACCAACCTTCAGCAGGATCAGGACATCGCCATGATTGACCAGGCGCAGACAGATTTTGCTGTTTACACCACGGCCTTTGGTTCTTTGGTTGAGGCGCGCCGGCAGAAAGATCAAGCCTTTGCGGATTGGGCCGATTTGGGCTGGACGCTGACCACTAGCGTCAATAAAGCCATGGGCGAGGAAATCAACCCGGCAATAGATTCTGCCAGACGCACCAGGGAATTTGATAAGTTCCTGGAATGGAGCGGAATTGGCACCGGTATGGATCAAAATGTTGTCCAACCCTTCTTATTGCTGCGGGTGACGGCCATGTATCTGGTCACGACCAATGCCGACGAACAATGGAAAGCGTATCAGGACCAACTGGCGGTTCTACAGACGGGGATTGATACGTGGGCCGACCAGGTCAGGTCATACCCGGCGTTGACGACTGCGGCCCAGGAAATTCGGACCTCGATTCAATCCTATGAACTGGCCGGCACGAATTATTACGCAGCCATTCTGCAATCACGCCAGGCTGACAAGGATATGGTGACGGCCACGAAAAAAGTGACGACCAGTATTAACGATCTGCGGGATCAACAAGTCCAGGCTATGGAAGCTCAACAAAATTCCAGTATGCAGTGGGCTAATGCCGCCGCTATGACTGCGGTCATCATTGGCGTTATCGCGGCCGTCGTGATCACCCTCTCCATTGTGAGGCCGGTGGCGGCGTTACAGGCTGTATCGGAGCGTATGGCGACTGGCGACATCAACGTTGCCATAGACGTGAACCAGAAGGACGAGATTGGCCGGTTGGCGATGGCCTTCCGCAACCTGGTGCGTTACATCCAGCAAATGGCCGAATCCGCCGATCATCTGGCCGTGGGCGATGTCGCGGTGGATGTCACGCCCCAATCCGATAAGGACGTGCTGGGGCTGGCCTTCCAACGGATGGTGGGCTATCAGCAGCAGATGGCCCGGACCGCATCCTATCTGGCGCAAGGAGATTTGACCGTAACCATCACCCCGCAGACCAACCGGGACGTTCTGGGCAATGCCGTTTCCCAGATGATTGCCAACTTGCGCGAACTGGTGGGGCAGGTGCAACGCAACGCCAACGAGGTGGCGCTGGCCGCGCAGCAGATCAACTCCGTGTCGGAACAATCGGCGACGGCGACCGGGCAAGTGGCGGTGGCGATGCAGCAGATCGCGCGCGGCGCCTCTCAGCAAAGCGAACGGGTGATGCAGACGACGGCGATGGTGCAGCAGGTGTCGCATGCCATTGAGGGGGTCGCGCGCGGGGCGCAGGAACAATCCATGGCCGTCACCCAGGCCTCGAATGTGACGGTGCGCATCTCCGGCGCCATAGAGCAGGTGGTCGCCAACGCGCATACCGGGGCAGACAGCGCGGCGCGCACGGCGCAGACGGCGCAGTCCGGCGCGCACACCATCGAATCCACCATCCGGGGGATGGAGACCATCAAGCAGGCTCAGGATGAGGCGCGTCGCAAAGTCACCGAGATGGGAACGCGGGCTGAGGAAATCGGCGTGATTGTCGTCACCATTGAGAAAATCGCCGATCAGACGAACCTGTTGGCGCTGAACGCGGCGATCGAGGCGGCGCGGGCGGGGGAACATGGCAAGGGGTTTGCGGTGGTGGCCGACGAAGTGCGCCGGTTGGCGGAGAATGCCGGACAGGCTACCCAGGAGATCGTCGCCCTGGTCAAGGGGATTCAGAAATCTGTGGCGGAGGCTATTCAGGCGATGCAGGCGGGGGCCGTGGAGGTGGATGCGGGGGTGGTGCGCTCGCGGGAAGCCGGCCATGCCCTGGGCGAGATTCTGGGCGCAGTGAGCCTGGTCAACCAACAGATGACCGACATCGCCCATGCCGCACAACAGATGAGTCAGGCGGCCCAGGAGATGGTCAATGCAGTCGAGTCTGTCTCGGCGGTGGTGGAAGAAAATACGGCCGCGACGGAGGAAATGGCCTCGGGCGCAGAGGAAGTGTTGGGAAGCATTGAGGACATTGCCGGGATCACTGAGGAGAACAGCGCCTCGGTCGAGGAGGTCAGCGCGTCGGTGGAGGAGGTCAGCGCGCAAGCTGAAGAAGTCACGGCGGCGGCGGAGACGCTGAAAGAGATGGCGCAGGATTTGCAGAAGCGTGTAGCGCAGTTCAAATTGCCGGGCATTTCAAAAGCGGGTTAGGTTCGCAGGGGAACCTTGCGACATTTCAACGGAAGGGATATGATAGGGTCAGACTTTAGTATGGAGGAGAAGCTATGCTGTTGAAAAACATTTTTCGATCCCCAGTTTTTGAAAACAATGCAGATAAGACGCGGGTTGCGGGTTCGTTAAACGTTGTCTTATGGATATTGTTTATCGCGTGTGTATTAACCGTCTTCATGGCTCAGGGGGTAGGGCGGGTGGTTGGTTTGGTGGGGGCGGTCATGACCGCAGGGCTGTGGGTTTTGATGCAATTCGGTTATGTGCAGTTGTCCGGCATCTTGTTTTCTGTCGTGCTGTTTGCGCTGGCCACGGCGGCGGTCTACATTAGCGGCACTGTGCGCACTGGCGCGGCCGCCGTGTTTGTTTTGGCAATTATCTGCGCGATGTCATTCTCAGGGACCTGGGCCGGCATTGTCCTTATGGCGCTGTCTTTGTTAACTTCGTTTGGGTTATGGCGCGCCGAGCATGCCGGACTACTTCCTAGGGCGTTGGACGTCTCGCAGACGGATACCATCACGAATTGGGCGGCTTTGGCGGTGGTTTTTGTGATGTCAGCCGTGATCTTGTGGTTGGTGAACAGCAGCTTGAATCGCGCCCTGGCGCGTTTACGGGACAATGAGCAGGCCCTCGCGGCGCGCAATCAGGAGTTGCAGGCGACTCAAGCCAGCCTGGAACAGCATAACACCGCATTGCAGACGGCAGTGGAACAATATGGCGCCTATCTCATAAAAATCTCACAGGGCAATTTCAGCGAACGGCTGGTATTAGAAAATACCAGGGATGACAATCCGTTGCAGGTCTTGGGCCATGAATTGAATTCAATGACGGCCAGTTTGCAGATCATGGCCGAGGCCGCGGAACGGATAGCCGAGGGAGATTTGACCATCGAAGTAGTGCCGCAGTCAAAGCAAGATGCGCTGGGCAACGCCTTTGCGCAGATGGTGAGCCGTTTGCGTGAGTTGGTTGGGCGGGCGCAGCGCGGCGCGCTGGAGGTGGCGGCGGCGAGCCAGGATATTACGCGCTCCTCTGAACAGTCGGCGCAGGCGATGGGAGAGGTGGCGGCAACGATGCAGCAGATTGCCCATGGGGCAACCCAACAGAGTGAAAGTATGAGCAAAACCGCCGCTATGCTCCAGCAAGTCTCCCACGCGATTGAGGGTGTGTCCCGTGGCGCGCAGGAACAAGGCGTTGCCGTGGTCGAGTCGGCCAACATCACGACGCAAATGTCCGCAGCCATCGCCTCGGTGGCGGCTAATGCGCAAACCGGCGCGGAAAGCGCCGCAAACGCGGCCCAAACCGCCGGCAACGGTGCAGAAACGATTGAGGCCACCATCGAAGGGATGGGCATCATCAAACGAGTACAGGACGACGCCCTCCTCAAAGTGCAGGAAATGGGGAATCGTTCTGAGCAAATTGGTCTGATTGTGGAAACTATTGGCAGAATTGCGGATCAAACCAACCTGCTGGCGTTGAATGCGGCCATCGAGGCCGCGCGGGCCGGCGAACATGGCAAGGGGTTTGCCGTGGTAGCGGACGAAGTGCGACGCCTTGCCGAAAACTCGTCTCAGGCGGCGCGGGAAATCGTCGCTTTGGTCAGGCAGATTCAGAAAGCGGTGGCGGAAGCAGTCGAGGCCATGCGCAACGGCGTTGTGGAAGTGGATGCCGGCGTAGTCCGCGCTCAAAAATCCGCGCGCGCCCTGAACGATATTCTGAAAGCGGTGGGGATGGTCGACCAACAGATGCGCGACATTGCGATAGCCGCCGGGCAGATGGGGGCATTGTCCGGCGAGATGGTGCGCGCGATGGATGCGGTGTCGGCAGTAGTGGAAGAGAACACCGCCTCAACGGAGGAGATGGCTTCCGGCGCCGACGAGGTGTTAGGCACCGTGGGCGTCATTGCCAACATCTCGGAAGAGAACAGCGCGTCTACCGAAGAGGTGACGGCCAGTATCGAAGAGGTGAGCGCGCAGGCCGAGGAAATGACGGCTTCGGCGCAGGCTTTGAATGCGATGGCGCAAGGACTGCAAGCCCTGGTGGCCCGTTTCAAGTTGCCGGACGCGGCCCGAAGGTAGAAGGAGGACTATGGAACATCAATTTGTCGTCTTTACGTTGGCCGGTGAGTCTTTTGGGGTGGCAATTGCGTTGGTGGAGCGTATCATCGAGATGCGACCCATTGCCAGAGTTCCTTTTGCCCCCGACTTTATTCAGGGGGTGATCAGCCTGTATGGCAGGGTGTTGCCCGTGATGGACCTCCGCAAACGCTTCGGCTTTCTGGAGCAAGCGTCGACGCGGGATACGCGCGTGGTAGTGGTAGCGGTGGCCGGCGTCAAGATCGGTATGATTGTTGATCAGGTAACAGAAGTGCTGACGGTCTCCGCCGCAGACATCGAGCCGCTGCCCCCGATTGTGGCGACGGTCAATTCCAACTTTGTTATCGGGATCGCGAAAGTGATGGAGGCCGCATCCACAGTGGAGGAGACCGCCCAGGTCGAAGAGAAACGCTTGATCATTTTGCTTAACCTGCGCAAAGTCCTCTCGACAGATGAAAAGGCCGCGCTCCAGGGTTGGCAGCACACATTGATGGACGCGGATATACCGGAGTTGAGCGAGATTGAGACGGCAGGGATGTCCCTTGAACGACTGATGGCGTAACTGCCGGAGTGGGGCTGGGGGGAAGGGTTTTTTCGCGTTTCCGGTGCATATAATAAACTCCTTTGAATAAGAGGTGGGGGTATGCGGGATATACTGAAATTTGATATCGAAGAGAATGAGGTCGAGTTTTTTCTTCAGGACGTTAATGAGCACCTGGAGGCCATGGAGTCCGGGCTGCTGCGGCTGGAACAGGAGGGGTTGGCTCAGGTCGAAGCCCAGGAATCCTTGCACACCGCCTTTCGCGCGGCGCACACCTTGAAAGCGGTCGCGGCGGCAGTGGGACATCCTCGTATGTCTGAATTGACGCATACCATCGAAACCATCTTTGATGCGATGCGCGAGGGGTGGATGTCACCGACGGCAGTGCTTATGGATGAATTGCTGGCGGCGGTGGATACGTTGCGCGCTTTGCGGGATGAAGTGGTGATGCGCGAGCCAAGCGGTATTGACGTTCCCGCGTTGATCGCCTGGCTCCACGAGTTGCTGTCAGAGGCGGTGGATATCTCAAAGTCGTCCGCGCCTCCGGTCGGGTGGAATGGCGATTTGTCGGCGGCGCTGGCTTTGGATCAGGAGCAGTCGTTGCGGGCGCAAGCCTATGTGGAGCAAGGGTTTCAGCTTTGGGAAATCCACCTGGTGGTCAAACCGAGCGCTTTTGCTCCCATGGCGCGGCTCTTGCAGGCTTCGATGGCCCTGATGGAAATGGGCGAGATTGTCGCGCAGAATCCGGCCCAGATAGACCTGCTCAACATGCAAGAAGCGGCTCCGCTGTGGATGGTTCTGGCTACCACTGCGTATGCCCCGGCGTTGGAAGCGCAATTGCGCGAAATTACCGACATAGACGGGTTCAGTGTCCAACCCTTCGTGCTGAGTGTGGCCGAAGAAGCTGCCTTGCCCGCAGCGCCCGCAGCCGCGTTGCCGGTTGAATTGGGACTGTCGGAGGAAGCGGCGCCGCCCATGCCATCAACGGTCGTCGGAATGGGCCGGGAGAAGACCGTGCGCATTGACGTGGAGCGGCTCGATACTCTCATGAATCTGGTTGGAGAATTGGTCACGGGACGTACCCGGCTGGCGCAGGTGGAGGCTACGTTGCGTAATCAGTACGGAAAGGGGGAGATGACTACCGCCCTCAGCGAGTTAAATTCGGACCTGGGAAGGGTGGTAGATCAATTGCAAGAAGAAGTCATGCAGGCGCGGATGGTGCCGGTCGCACAACTCTTCAGCAAATTTCCCCGCCTGATCCGGGACGTGGCGCGCACCGCCCACAAAGATGTAGACTTTGTGATCGAAGGGGAAGCCACCGAGCTGGATCGCACCGTGATCGAGCTGATCGGCGATCCGTTGGTTCACCTGCTGCGCAATGCGGTGGATCACGGCCTGGAGCCGACGCAAGTGCGGACAGCAATCGGCAAGCCGGCGCGGGGTACAGTACGTTTGTCGGCTGCACACGAAGAAGGCAACGTTGTCATCACCGTGCAGGATGATGGTCGGGGCATTGACCCGGCGCGTGTGCGCCAAGCGGCCGTCCAGCGGGGACTGCTCTCTGAGGACGCCGCCGCCAAACTCGATGCGCATGAGGCCACCGTCCTGATCTTTGAGCCTAACTTCTCCACGGCGGAACAGGTAACGGAAGTATCTGGGCGTGGGGTGGGGTTAGACGTCGTGCGCACCAACGTCAAACGGTTGGGGGGGGCGGTGACGGTGGATAGCGTGGTCGGCCAGGGTTCCACCTTTCGTATGTCCCTGCCGCTGACCCTGGCAATCTTGCAGACGATGTTGGTCAACGTGGGCGCTGAGGTTTATGCTATCCCCTTAACCGGCATCATCGAATCCCTGTACCTGGAAGATTGGAAGGTGAGCCGCGTCCGCGGAAAATCTATGATCCACTGGCGCGGGCAGGCGCTCCCCTTGCTGCCACTGCGGGATTTCTTTACTCACGCGGAGCTGATGACAGATGCACCGGAGGACGTCAAGCAGGCCATCGTCGTCGTCACGTGGGGCAAGCAGCGGGTGGGCTTGTGGGTAGATGGCTTGATCGGAAAAGAAGAAATCGTGATAAAATCAATTAGCCCACTCATCGGCAATGTGCCCGGAATTTCCGGGTGTGCGATTCTGGGAGATGGACGTATCGCCTTGATTGTGGATGTATCGGGTCTGATCGGGACGGCGATGCAGGCGCGCCGACAACTGGAGGTGCTATGACTACCCAAGAGGAAATTTGGAAGCGACTGCTCCTTGGTGAAGAGCATGAGACGATGCTGCGCAATGCGATGCGGCGGGTGGCTCATGGACTGTCCGAAATGATCAATCAACCCATTACCGGGAATATGCCGCGCATCAAGCAGATCCCCATTGCGCAGGTGGGCACCAACGCCGGCGCTCCTGACGCTGAAATGGTGGGCATTTACCTGCGGATTGAATCTGGCTTGCGGGGGCAGGCCATTATGATCTTGCCCTTAACGTTCGCCTTGAATCTAGTAGACCTGGTGATGGCGAATCCTCGCGGCTCGTCGTTGTCTTTAGGCATGGTGGAGCGCTCGGCCCTGGGCGAAGTGGGCAATTTGACGCTTTCGTACTTTTTGAACGCGGTATCCACCCTGACCGGCGAAGGGGAGATGCTACAGCCTTCGCCGCCGGTGGTGATGGTGGATATGCTGGGGGCCATTTTAAGCATCATTGCCGCGCCGGCAGCTTTCATCGGCGATTCGCTGGTGGTCATTGAGACTATCTTCCAGGACGTGGCACGGAGTGTCTGGATCCGGCTGTGGATATTGCCCGATCCGACCATTGATTGGAACTCACTATTGTCATGATGGGAGAAAAGCCTGAGAATCTACGCCCTGCGCCCATTGGGGAGATGATTGTCAGTGCCGCGCTGGACGAAATCCTGATCGCGTATGGACTGGGATCATGTGTGGCGATATGTTTGTATGATCCCGTAGCGCGCGTGGGGGGAATATTGCATGCCTTGTTGCCGACGCCGACCACCGAGAGCCGTGTGGATGGCCGGCCCACTAAGTACGTCGATCGCGGCACCAGGCTGCTTCTGGAATCACTTGCTAAACATGGCGCGAAGCGTTATCGGTTGATCGCCTATCTGTGTGGCGGCGCTAAAATGGTCACTGCCACGGGGTTTGAGGATATGTTGAATATTGGGGAACGGAATATTACCGCTGCACATGAAGTCCTGGAGGCGCATAACCTGCGTATTCGCGCTGAGGCGACCGGAGGTTCTGTGGGGCGGACCGTGAAATTGTACATCGCCAACGGCCTGGTTACAGTCAGAACCCTGCGGGGTGGCGAGGAAGTCCTAGGGAAATAAACAGTTCATAGCTGGGGAGAACCGCATGACTAAAGTGCTCATTGTTGACGATAGTTTCTTTATCCGTAATCGCTTGGCCGGACAGTTATCCAAGCAGGGGTTTGAGACGGTCCTGGCTGGCGACGGCGTCGAGGCCGTCAGTACCTTCCGACTGATCAAGCCGGATATCGTGTTGATGGATGTCACGATGCCGCGCAAGAGTGGCCTGGAAGCGTTGGCCGAAATCCGCCAGATCGATCCCCGCGCCAGAGTCATCGTGTTGACGGCGCTGGATCAGCCGGCCGTGGCGACCGAGGCGATCCGCCTGGGTGCCAAGGACTTCTTGGCTAAACCGGTGGATAATACCATCCTGCTGGCCTCGATGGAAAGGGCGTTGAAGTAGCGATGAGCCACCATCCGGTACGAGTGCTCATCGTAGACGATTCCCCTTTCATGCGGCACACGCTGACCAAATACCTGGATGCGGATCCGGGGATCACGGTAATCGGCCAGGCCCATGATGGGCTGGACGCCCTGGTCAAGGTGGCCGAACTGCGGCCTGACGTGGTGACGATGGACGTCCAGATGCCGCGTATGGACGGGGTGACGGCGCTGGAACGGATCATGGCCGAGCATCCCACCCCGGTGGTGATGGTGAGCGCCCTGACCAAACGCGGTGCGCGCGTCACGATCCAGGCTTTGATGCGCGGCGCCGTGGATTTTGTCGCCAAACCCTCCGAATCGCTGCAAATCCACGACATTATTGAGGAGTTGGCCGAAAAAATAAAAATGGCGGCGGGTCTAGGTTCTTCGCCGATGTTGGTTCAGCCCGTGACTGCTCCGCCCACGCCCACCAAGGTCAGCCCGCAGCTATTTAACAAGGGCGATCCCCTCATCATCATTGGCGCCTCCACCGGCGGCCCGCGCGCCTTACGAGAAGTCTTGATGGAACTGCCCGGCGATCTGGCGGCGGCGGTGGTGGTGGTACAACACATGCCGATAGGGTTTACGGAACCGCTGGCGCAGCGACTTAATCAAAACTGCGCCCTGACCGTGCAGGAGGCGGCGCAGGGCGACCGCCTGGCGCACGGGTTGGCCCTCATCGCCCCTAGCGGCTATCACCTTCAGTTCGATGGCCAGCGCAAAGTGTTTCTGGATTCTGGCCCGCGCCGCAATGGCGTGCGCCCGGCGGTGGATGTGACGATGGAATCGGCGGCCGAACAGCATGGCGCGTCGGTGATCGGGGTGGTGCTGACGGGAATGGGGCACGATGGCGCTGCTGGCGCGCAGTCTATCAGGGCTGCCGGTGGGCGGGTGATCGCTGAAGATGAATCCACGGCGGTGGTGTACGGGATGCCGCGCAGTGTGGTGGAGGCGGGCGCGGCTGATTATACACTTCCCCTGCCTATGGTCGCTTCCAAATTAGTCGAGTTGGTGGGTAAGTGAAAGAGGAAGACTATAACTTCGTCAAATATAAGGTGCGCAGCCTTCTTAATATTGACCTGGACAGTTACAAAAGCGTGCAAATGCAGCGCCGCCTGGACACTTACCTGTTGCGCTCCGGGCATCCGAACTGGCCTACTTTTTTTCGCATTATCCAGGACGATCCCGAAGCTCTCGGAAAATTCCGCGACTATCTGACCATCAATGTCTCCTCGTTTTTTCGCGACCTCGAGAAATTTACTTTTTTACGGAAGAACATTCTGCCCGAATTGCTGCGCACTCGCTCGCGCCTGCGGGTGTGGAGCGCCGGGTGTTCACAGGGCCACGAACCTTATTCACTGGCGATACTGTTGGCTGAACTTACCGGCGCTTACGCTGAACATTATCTGTTGGCGACCGATATTGATCGGTCGGTTTTGGATTTTGCCCAGCGGGGTGGCCCGTACACGGCAGATAAACTGACGCATGTAGACCCGGGTCAGTTACAGCGGTATTTCCGACCGGAGAAGGACGGGCAGTTTGTGATTGACCTCATCCGCCGCAGGGTGACGTTTCGTTATCACAATCTGTTAAACGATCCTTTTGAAGGCGACTTTGACCTGATTGTGTGCCGCAACGTGGTGATTTATTTTGAGGCCGAGACCAAAAATCAGTTGTATCGGCGTTTTCATGAAGCGCTGCGTCCCGATGGTATCTTTTTTATCGGCAGTACGGAAGTCCTGCCGTATAATTTGAATGTCAATTTCGATCCGGTAGGCATTTCCTTCTATCGCCGTCGTCCGTGATTTTTCTTTTCCTCACGTTGTGCTTTTCCGTTTGCCCCCGGCGATGGGGTATAGGACAAAATATTGGGGAGTTAGCCCGCGGCCCCGATGCGGTGCCAGGTAGAGTCCCAGCGATTACTATGGAACTCGGCTAAAGCTGACAACATCGCGTCGGCATTATCGCGGTTCCAACCCCG
>DAOUGD010000133.1:0-3549 GCA_034429475.1 Anaerolineae bacterium | reverse complement strand
GGTTTCCCGCGCGCGTCGTTTTTCTCTTTTCTCTTTTCTCGTTTCTTCTTTCTTATCCCTCAAACCGATACCCGATGCCCCGCACGGTGACAATCCGCGTCGGGTTGTCGGGATCCGGCTCGATTTTGCAGCGCAGCCAGCGAATGTGAACATCCACGGTGCGGCTGTCCACGCCGTACCCCCAGCCCCAGACAATTTGCATCAGTTGGTCGCGGGAAAGAACCCGGCCCTGATGCTCGGCCAGTGACGCCAGCAATTCGTACTCTTTGGGCTTTAACGCAAGAACGTTGCCGTTCAATTGCACCTCGCAGCGGTTGCGGTCTATGAGCAGATCGTTGAACTGCAAGAGCGGCTGCGCCGCCTGGGGTGTGGCGGGCGTCTGGACCATCTCGCGGGTCAACCGGGCGCGCCGCAGTTGCGCCTTGAGACGCGCCAGCAGTTCGCGCATACTGAAGGGCTTGGTGACGTAGTCGTCGGCCCCCACTTCCAGCCCCACCACGCGATCCACCTCGTCGGTGCGCGCCGT
This sequence comes from Anaerolineae bacterium, assembly GCA_034429475.1. Lineage (GTDB taxonomy): Bacteria > Chloroflexota > Anaerolineae > B4-G1 > SLSP01 > JAKQHY01. The sequence continues at coordinate 3,023 of DAOUGD010000133.1, read as the reverse complement.
GAGCATCACAATCGGGATGTTGGTTTCCTTCCGCAGGACCCGGCAGACCTCGAAGCCATCTATCCCCGGCAGCATCACGTCTAATAGAATCAAGTCTGGATGCTCCCGCCGGGTCATTTCGATGGCGGCGGCGCCATCCATCGTGACCAGCACTTGATAGCCTTCTTTTTGCAGGGTGTAGGCCAAGGTTTCGCGTAAGGCAAGATCATCTTCGACCACCAGCACTTTGGCCAAGGCGGGATGGGCGGCGGGCGCTGGCGGTTTCTCGACACGGGGATCGGCGCGATGAAGGTTCACAAGCGGGTGGCCTCTTGCTCGAAGACGGTCAACTGCGCGGTTTCCTGGCGCAAGCGGGTCGTCAGTTCGGGGACGAAAGCGGCGGCGCTTTCCGGCCCGGCCGCTTGCAGCCGCACCACTTCGGTGACAACGCCGTCCATCGAGTTCGCCAGCGCCATCAACTGCGCCTCCACCCGATCCAACTGCGTGGCGGCCGCCTGCAATTTTGCCAGCCGTTCCTGGAGCGCCTGCCGCGATTCTGCGTAGTCGCGGCGCACGCGCACATCTTCGGTCCATTCGATGGCGGCCTCAATGTGCTGCAAGTCGGAAGAGAAATCGGTGTGGGATTGGGAGACGACCCGGTAGTTCTCCAACGCCGTCATGCGGACGCACAGCGCGTAGACTTTTTGGGTCAAGGTATCCACGGCGTCGCGCACCGGCTGCATGATGCGGCGCAGCGTCGGGGAAGCGGACGCCAGCGAGTTGAAAATGCCCACCTGCGCGCGCTCGATGCGGTCGAAGTAACGCTGGAAGCGCGGCGCCAGCGGCGAGCGCTGCTGTAGCGTGTAGTTGAGCTGCAATGCCTGGTCGCGCGTCACGTTGAACACCATCACGCCCCACAACAGCAGTCCCACCGGGAACAGCCACCACGCCGAGACCAGTCCTGCAAACGCCGCCAGTCCTAGCATAAGGACATTGAGCGGATGAAAAATAGCCGTCAACAGCGGTGAACGCATCGTAAACTCCCTTTCCAAATCAGCGAATGAGCGAGTAAGCGAAAAAGCGAACCGGCGAACAAGCGAGCGAGTCCTAACTCCTAACTTGCAATTCCTAACTTGCACTCAGCACTTAAAAGAACGTGGCAATCTCGGCGTAAATCTTGTGGATGGTGGCGGGATCGCTGTCGTATTGCTTCGCGCCGGTGGCTTCGGCAATGCGCGTCAACACGTGCTTGTCGGCGTTGCTGCCGAAGCCGATGGTGAAGACTTTGGTGGCGCTGCCGCCTTCGCTCAGGTTGCCCACTTTCTGGATGAGCGCATCCAGGGTCATCGTGGAGGCCGTGTCGTTGCCGTCGGTCAGGGCGACGATGGCGCGGATGTGCGCCGGGTCGCCTGCGGTGCGCAATGCTTCATACGCGGCATCCACTGCGTCGTAGAGCCGGGTGTCGCCGCCCTCGACGATGCCGCCGATGCGGCGCAGCACGTCCGCGCGTTTCTCGCCCAGGGCTGAGAGCGGCGTCAGCGTCGTCATGGCGTCGCTGAACAGGATGATTTGCAGGCGGTCGCGGTCGTCCAGCAAATTCAAGAAATCCATCAAGCTCTTGCGCGCTGCATTGATCTTCTCGCCCTGCATACTGCCAGAAATATCCATCACCACCACCAGGTCCACCGGCTTCTTGGCTTCTTTGCGCCACAGGTCTTGGACGGCCAGGATGACTTCGGCGGACGGAACTTCTAACACTGTCTGCGGCTGGCGCGGGTCTACGCCGTGCTGCGTATCCAGCGGCGCCGACAGCGCGATGCTCTGATCCGCCGGGCGGAAGCCGTATTCCAACGCTTTAAGCTGCTGCGGCTTATCGAGCAAGAAGGCCTGGAACAGCTCAGCCGCCCCGCGCTGCTCCTCCGTCACCCAGGGGGCGTTGAGGATGATGTAGGGGTGGTTGCTCCAGAACGTGCCCTCTTTGGGGTAGATCGCGACCACCGGGATTTGCGAGACCTGGTTGTTCAGCACTTTCGTCTGCTGTTCCACGACGAGGTTCTCGTACAGCACCGCCGCGCTGAGGTACGAGGGGCCGCGCTCGAACATCCGCGTGGCGAAGAAGCCGGTGCTTTCGCCATAGTGGATGATGCTGCTTTCCACTTCGGCCATAAATTCCTTCACTTTGGGGTCATGCACGTCCTCCACCGTCAGCCCGCGCTGCTTGCCCGCGCCGGCGTAGGCTTCGGCGATCACGGCCAAAATCCCGCTGTTGCTGAAGTTAGGGTGGGTGTGGCCCAACTTGAAGCTGCCCCACTCCGGGAAGCCGTAGCCGGCCCAGCCGTCGGGCGAGACGGCCAGTTGCGCGATGTCGCCCCAACCGAGCGCCTTGTCCGGCCAACCGAGCGCCTCGGCCATCGGCTGCCACATCGCAATCACAATCGGGCTGAGCACCAGGTCTTTTGGCGCACCTGCCGCAAGATCGTCGGCGTGCGTCTGACGCCACTCGGCGTTGATGACCGGCACGTAGGCGGATGACGCCGGACTCCACACGGTCGGGTTGCTGAGGCCCTGGACGATCTGCTTGCCGGATTCCAGCGACCCCATCGCGGTGAGTTGGACTTCGATGACCGCGCCGCCCGCCGTCTTGTGTTTCTCGTGGTTGAATTGTTCCGCCAGCGGCTTCAGCCACGCTTCTTTCTCCGAGCCGTATACCATGCTGACGATTGCCTTCTTGCCGCCCAGCGGGAATCCCCCGCCGCAGCTCGTCAGCAACAGTGTCGCCAATAGCAAACCATACATCAGCGATTTAATTTTCATGACGACTCCTCCTGCGCCACAAACAACTTGACGCGCTCCGCAATCAGATCGCGTACCTCGCGGAACTTGGCTAACTGCGCCGCCGGCATCCCCTCAACCGCCGCCGGGTCTTCAAAGCCCCAGTATTCGCGGACGCCGCCCCAGGGATAAATGGGGCATTTGGCTTCCGCATGGCCGCAGACGGTGATGAGATATCCCAGATGGACTTGTGGGTCGAAGTATTCGGTGAT
>DAOUGD010000132.1:0-12255 GCA_034429475.1 Anaerolineae bacterium | reverse complement strand
AACCTATCCGAAAATTATAGCAACGATGCGCCGCTAGGCCGACCCTTGCGGCTGAAGCCACTTTTGGGAAGGTGTTTTTTCGTGGGCGAGCTACGCCCGTCCACGAAAAAACACCCCCTCAATCGCGCCTTTAGGCGCAAATCACGAGCCAAAACGAATTTTCGGATAGATTCTAAACAGAAGGGCAGAGATGATACATCCACGCCCTCAAAAAACCGCCCTCTGATCCTTAGTCAGAACCAGCCGGAACCAAAAGGAATTTTATTGCCGAGAACGCTGAGAAGTTCTTAAAAATCTCCGCGCCCTCTGCGCGCTTTGCGGTGAAAATTATTGCCGGATGTGACTGAGCGGCGGTCATTTGCGTTCTCGACGCCTTTGAGAAATCAGTGTGTCAATAACTGGGTCACGGCCGCCTCTACCCCATTGGATTTCACCCACGCCAGCGCGTCGTCGTCCCCCGCCAGGAATGCCCGCCCCAGCCCGGAGTGACGGAATTCTTTCAGGTCATCCTCGAAAGGATGCCCCACGCGATAGTCGTCGCTCACTTTGCCGTCGCGCATCACGAGAATCCGGTTAGTTTGACGGGCGACGGATGGGTCATGCGTGACGATGATGATGGTGGTCAATTCGGCGTTGAGCCGGCGCAGCAGCGCGATCACGTCCGCGCCGCTCTGGGAATCGAGATTGCCCGTCGGTTCGTCGGCAAGGATCAACGCGGGTTGGTTTGCCAGCGCGCGCGCAATCGCCACCCGCTGTCGCTGCCCACCGGAAAGCTGGCTTGGCAGGTGCTCCATCCGGTCGGCGAGGCCCACCAGACCCAGCAGCTCCCGCGCGCGCTTGCGACGCTTCCCCGCGCCGGCGACCTGACCCATCAGCGGCGTCTCGACGTTTTCCAGCGCGTTGAGAGTGGGAATCAGGTTGTGCATTTGGAAGACGAAGCCCACCGTCTTCGCGCGGAACCGATCCAGGTTGCGCACGCGGCGCAAGTCCTGCCCATTGATAAACACCTGTCCTCGCGTGGGCCGATCCAGCGCGCCGAGCATGTTGAGCAGCGTGGACTTTCCCGACCCCGACGGCCCCATCACCGCGAGAAATTCGCCTGCATTTGAACGGCGTAATGGGAATGTGCCGGGTATGGAGCACGCGGATTTCAATTCATGCCGGCCCAACCGGTTTGCGGAAGTTGAGCGTGTAATTCCACCAGTTGCCATAGCGCGCGGCGACCGCAAAACCGGCAGCCGTGGCCCACGCAACGGTCGTCGCCCGGCGCGGGTAGTCAGGGTCGAGGAATTCCTCGGTCATTGAGACGACGCCGCCCGGCCTGAGCACGCGGTAGACCTCGCGCAGCGCCCGCACGGGGTCGGGGATTTCGGGCAGCACGGTGACGAGGTAGGCGCGATCCACGCTGGCGTCCGGCAGCGGCAGTTCGTAGGCGCTGGCGACGTGGGTTTCCACGTTGGTGATGCCGGCAGCCTTGACCCGCGCCTCCACCTGGGCGATCATCCCCGACTGGATGTCCACGGCGATCAGCCGGCCTGTCGACCCCACCTGCCGCGCCGCATCCACGGTGAACGCGCCCGGTCCAGGGCCAAGCTCCAGCACCGTCTCGCCCGCGCGCAGCCCCGCCCGGTCGAGCGCGTGGCGCACATCCCAACGGCGGAGAGGATTGTCCACAATCCAACTCCACGAAGTGGGGCATGGCTCGCCACGTCCCTTTTTCAACTGAAGAATGAGCTTGAGCAATACGAGCCAGAAGAACAGCAGCCCGCCCACGATTAACAGCGTCGTCCATAGAATGGTTTGCTTTTTCATCGTTCCTCCATGAATGGTCTGATAGGTGTTAGTCAGATAGTCAGGTCGTTATTTCAGCGGTGAGATTGGCCGAGTTCTGCTTCAGCGCTTATCTTTCCGCGCTGAAGCGTAGCCAAACCAACCGCTGCCGGGCAGTGACCAGGCGTATTCGGTGTAATCAAGTGCGGTCAACTGTTCACCCAAATCAACCAACGGCACAAAATGCAGGGCGAATTTCCGTTTTAACCACCGCTTGAGGCTGGCGCGGGGATCGTCTGGGCCTTCGGCGAAGGTGCTGGTCGCCAACACCGCGCCCGGCGCGCTGACGCGGGCGATTTCGCGCAAGGCCTGGGGCAGATCGGGAAACTGGTGGAAGCCGCCGGAGCAGTTGATCTTGTGCAGCGCCTCATCGGCGAAGGGCAAATGGTGCGCGTCGCCGTGGATCAGCACCACGTTGTCCAATCCCCAACGCTTGACGTGATACACGGCCCGCCGGAGCATCGCCAGCGAGTAATCCAACCCGATGACCAACCCCTCCGCCCCGGCGCGCTTGGCCCATTCCACCGTGAAGTTGCCTTGCCCGCACGCCAGGTCCAGCAGCACGTCGCCGGCCTGCACCCGGAGCGTTTGCTGCGCCTCCGCCGCTTCGACGGCGAAATCCGGTGAGTTGAACGCGCGGGTGAGCGTTTGGCGGAAGCGGTCATAGGCCCAGGCGGTGAAGGGAGTATCAAGCGCCTGCTGGGTGAAGGTCTTATCCGGCGGCGCTTCCAACAGATAGAGAATCCCGTCGCGGTAGGGATAGACGCGCCCCGTCACAGGGCAGCACAACCCTGATCCATCGGCCAACACTTCCGGCGCTTGTTCCGGCGAGGTGGGCAGGCGCAACAGCGGCGCGGCCTGCGCCAAGAGGCGTTGCGCGCGAGGCGTGGGCACAGCAACCGGTTGTTCCACCCCTCGCTGCGATTGCCTCCAGGCCCAATATACCGCCCCGACCCCTATACTCAACGTCATTATAACCTTCAGCTTTCTGGATTTTGTCTGCATCAGTTCTCCTCCTTTGAGTGTGTTGTGAATTTATTGATATTATATCATATTACGAACTTTCAATCAATACTGAAACTTGAAAAACAATGTAAAAAAGAAAGGCTTTTGTCTGTGTTGGTTGTTTTTCCACCTTGTACTATACTCAAAACCTGGATTGGTGAAACATAGAACGCGAAATTACGTAATGATTTAGTCACATTTCATGTCGCACATTGCGTGCATATTTGCTGTTTTGGGAGGAAACTTTATGCCCCTGGTCGAAGTTCGCAACCTGGTAAAACGCTATACGCCTGATGGCCCCAACGCGGTGGATGACGTGTCCTTCGACATCCACGCCGGTGAGATGTTCAGCTTGCTCGGCCCGAATGGCGCGGGCAAGACGACGGCGATCTCGATGATCAGCACGCTGCTATCGCCTACGTCCGGCGCGGTGACGGTGGACGGCCACAACACGCAAAAGTCGCCGATGGATGTGCGGCGCGTCATCGGCGTCGTGCCGCAGGAATTGGCGCTCTACGACGACATGACCGCCCGCGAAAACCTCCAATTCTGGGGCGAGATGCGCGGGATGGGCGGCGCGGAACTCAAGCGCGAGATCGTCGAAAAGCTTGCCCTGACCGATCTGACCGACCGGGCCAAAGACCGCGTCGGCACGTTCTCCGGCGGGATGAAGCGCCGCCTCAATCTGGCGGTGGGACTGCTAGGGAATCCCAAGCTGATGATGCTCGACGAGCCGACGGTCGCTATTGATCCGCAGAGTCGCCGTTACATTCTGGATTGGGTCAAGAAGATGAGCCAGGGCGGAGTGACGGTGCTCTACACCACCCACTACATGGAAGAGGCACAGGAACTCAGTGACCGCATCGGCATCATTGACCACGGCAAGCTCATCGCCCTGGGGACGCTGGACGAGTTGACGCAGTCGGTTGGTCAGCACGAAACGCTGGTCCTCACGCTCACCCAAGAGGGGGGCGGCGCGGAACTGGCGGCGGCCCTGGAAACCCACACGGACATCCTCCAGGCCGGCGCCGACAACGGCGAAGTGGTGCTCAACGTCACCTCAGCCGAGGCGTCCCTGGCGTCGGTCATTGCCACCGCATCAGGCCTGGGACTCAGCGTCCGCACCATCGAAATCCGCGAGCCGAACCTGGAAACGGTGTTCCTGCACCTCACGGGCCGAGCGTTGCGGGATTAGGAGTTGCGAGTTGCGAGTGAGGAGTGAGGAGTGAGGAGTTGCGAGTTGCCTCATTCCTAACTCCTAACTCCTAACTCCTCATTCCTAACTCCTAACTCCTCAAGGGGGATTTATGCGTAAATTGTGGGTGTTATCCTTAAAAGAAATCCTGCTCACCGTGCGCGACGTGGGGGTGCTGGTGATGATGTTAGCGACGCCCTTGGCGATCACGCTGGTGATGGCGGCGGCGTTTGGAACCGGCGGCGACGACGCCCCGTTGGAATCCATCCCCGTGCTGCTGCTGAACCAGGACGTGGGCGTGATGGGGAAGACGTTGGTGGACATCTTCTACTCTGACGCGGTGGGCGACCTGGTGACGTCGGAACTGGTGACGGACGAGGCCGCCGCTCGCGCCCGCGTGGACGAGGACGACGTCGCCGCTCTCGTCATCATCCCGGCGGGCTTCAGCGCGCGCGTGTTCCCGATGGGGGCGCTGGCGCAGCAGATCGCCGGCGTGGACGTGACGAAGGTGACCTCCGATACGGTGTTGACGCCGGAGCAGCAGATCAAGATGGGGATGGCCTTTCTCCAAAGCCAGAATCTTGAGAATGCCGATCCCGTTGTTGTGGAAGTCTACGCCAGCCCCGATTGGCGCATCAGTTCGGCGGTCGTCAAAAGCATTGTCAGCCAGGGGTTGGAAATCCTTAACATTCAGATCGCCGGGACGAACGCCATCATCGCGCGGCTGGCGGAAGCGCCGACGCAGTCGGAGGCGTCGTCTGATAATTTCGCGCAGATGGCGGGCGCGTTCCAGATGCAGGCCGGCGGCAATGCGCAAACCGCCGACCTCCCCATCAACCTGCATATCACCTCCAGCACGGGGCGGCGTTTTAGCTGGCTTGGCTATTACGCCTCGGCGATGGCCGTGACGTTCCTGATGTTCGCCGTGACCTCCGGCGGGCGCACGCTGCTGTTGGAGCGGCGGATGGGCACACTCCCGCGCCTGCTGATCACTCCGACGCCCGCGCTCACCATCCTGCTTGGCAAGATGGGCGGCGTCATCCTCAGCGGGGTGCTCCAACTTTGCGTCCTTTGGGGAGCGACGAGCGTCATCGGCGCGTACTGGGGCGCGCCGTTGAGCGTGCTGCTGGCGATTCTGGTTATCGTGCCGTGCGCGTCCGGCGTCGGCGCGATCATCTCCGCATGGGCCAAATCGCCGGGGCAGGCCAGCGCCATCGGCGCGGCCGTCACCCTGATCGGCAGCGCGCTCGGCGGCGGCTTCGTCGTCCGCTGGAGCCTGCCGCTGTGGGTGCAGTACGCCAGCCTCGTCACCCCCGTCGGTTGGAGCATCGAAATCCTGGGCCGCCTGCAAGCCGGGCAATCCCTCGTCCGCGTCCTCCCCTGGCTCGGCGGCGCGCTGGCGCTGACGGCGGTGTTTTACGGCATCGCGCTCGTGGGGTTCAGGCGGCAGTTTGAGTGAGGAAAAAGCGGATCAGCGGATCGACGGATCAGCGGATCTGCGAATTACGAATTACGAATTTCCAATTTCCCAATCCCAATCCCCCAATCCCCCAATCCCTAATCACGAAAGGAATACACAATGCACCGACTTTGGGCTATGATTCGCACAGAATTCAGGCGGCAGTTGGACGGGCCGATTGCCTGGTTGTTCTTTTTGATCCTACCCTTGTTGTTCACGGCAGTCGTAGGCGCGGGGTTAAGCGGCACGATGGGCGGCGACGAGGTGGAGCCGGAAGAGCTGCGGTTGACGTTGTACGTGATTCAGGAGGACGCCGGCCCGTTGGTGGACGCGCTTTTCGACGCTCTGGAAGCAGCGAACTTCAACCCGGAAACGACCGACGCGCTCCCCGATGATGCCTTCGGGTTGATCGTTCCGGCGGATTTCTCGGCGCGGCTGCTCGCGGGCGACGAGGCGACGCTGACGTTCCACACGCTGCCGGAGAGCAGCAACAGCCCCGTCGCGGAGCAATCGCTGACGGCGGCGCGGGGACGACTCGGCGGCGCGGCGCTGGTGGCGCGCACCGGTCTGGAGCAGGCGCGCGAGGCCGGCCTCGTCGTCACACCGGAAGAAGAAGCGACGTTCTTCGCCGACCTGCTCACGGAGACGCTGGCAGCCACGGAGCATCCGCCCGCCGTGGCGGAGATGCGCTGGCCGGAAAGGGTGCAGGCGTCGGACGACGAGCCGGCGATGGCAAACAGCGCCGAGCACGCTTCTGCCGGGCAAATGGTCACCTGGGTGCAGACGACGCTGCTGGGCGCGGCGGAAATCCTGGTAGATGAGCGGCTGCGCGGCACACTCAAGCGGATGTTGATTATGCCGACCTCGCGCGCCGCCATTCTCGGCGGCAAGCTGCTGGCGAGCCTGCTGTTGGGCCTGGCGCAGATTGCCATCCTGATCGGCGGCGGCGCGCTGCTGTTCGGCGTCGGCTGGGGGCGCGCCCCGCTGGCCGTGATCGCCGTCTCTGTCACCTTTGCCTGGGCGATGGTGGGATTGGGGCTGCTGCTGGCGACGGTCGTAAAGTCGCGCGGACAGGCCAGCAGCGCCGTCATTGGCGTGGCGATGACGACAGCCGCGATGGGCGGCGCGTGGTTCCCGCTAGAAATCACGCCGGAGTTTTACCGCACCGCCGTGCAAGTGCTGCCCTCGACGTGGGCGATGCGCGCTTACGAGGACATCCTGGCGCGCGGCGCAACCCTCAGCGACGTAGGTCTGCACGTCGGCATCCTGTTCGCCTTCGGCCTCGTGTTTACCCTCGTGGGGATGTGGCGGTTCAAAGATTATGAGTAAGGGTAGACAGTAGACGGAGACGGTAGACGGCCTTGTCTACTGTCTACCGTCTACCGTCTACTTGACGTACACTACCGATTCAGTCTGCAACGACTCAATCGCGGCGTGCAGCACCTTTTGGGCCGCCAGGCCATCCGCACCGGAGCCATCAATCCGGTCGGGCGGCACGCCGTTGGTGACTTCTTCCAGGAATTTGTGAAGGCGGTTGCGGAAGGTGTCCTCGAAATCGCGCATCCCGCCAAAGACCGGGTTGGAGTAGACCTGTTTGACGAAGTCCCCCGCCGGATACAACGTCGCCTCGCGCCACATGTCGTCCACGACGAAGCGTCCTTTGACGCCCGCCACCTCGCAGCGCTCCATCGGATGGCCGCGCTCGATGTCGTAGGAGGCGGTCAGCCCGCCGACCGCGCCGTTCTTGAAGCGCATACTGAAATGCGCTGTCGTGATGATCTGGCGTCCCGGCGCGGTCGCGCCAAAGCACTGCACGGCCTCAATGTCGCCGCCAAAGTAGCGCATGATGTCCACCGAGTGTGGATTGAGCGCCTTGATCATGTAGTAGGGCGAACTTTCCGCCGGGTTTTTAATCCACAGCGCCATGTTGATGAACAGCAGATGCCCGATGCGCCCCTCATCCTGCCACTGCTTCGCCAGATACGCCGCCGGTGTGAAGCGGTGGTTGAGGTTGATGGCGTAGCAGACGCCCTTCTCGCGCGCTTTGGCGACCATCTCCTCACCCTTCTCGATCTCGTTGCTGATGGGCTTCTCGCCGAGGACGTGACAGCCCGCATCAAGGGCTTGCATCGTGGGCAGATAGTGGTCGCTGGAATACTCGTAGCCGCCGGTGGTGACGCTGCACAGGTCGGGCGCGAGGGCGCGCAGCATGGTCGGCGCGTCGTAGAAGGCGGGGACGCCGAGGCGCGCGGCGGCGGCGTCCGCCCGTTCCCGGTTGATGTCGCACACGCCGACCAACTCGGCGAGCGGGTCTTCCTGGTAAATCATGGCATGGCGGTTGCCGATAGGCCCCATGCCGATCACGCAGACTCGTAGCATAACCTTTGCTCCTTATATGTAGCCACAGAGCACACAGAGTTCACAGAGAAGAATAAAATCTTTGTGTCCCTGTTGTCCTTTGTGGTGAGGATTCTTGGTAAACGTCAATTTTGATGTTTGACGACAGCTCGGATTCGGCGCAGCATTTCCCCAATGTAACTGCGACGTGTGGGCGGTGGAACCGTCCGCTCCAACGAGGTCAGGGCCACGCGGAAACCGAGGTAGTCTTCGGCTTCATTGGGCGCGTATTTCAGCCGCGCCGCGCTGCGGCACAGGCCGGGCGGATCGTGCCAGCATCCGCCGCGCATGACGCGAGCGGCGTCATCCCCGGCCCACACGCTGCCGTCAGTGGGCGCGCCGTCGTAATTGGCGTGCCAGGCGTCCGCGCACCATTCCCAGACGTTGCCGGCCATGTCGTAGAGGCCGAAAGGGTTCGGCGGGAAGCTGCCCACGTCCGTGGTGACGTGCCGGTAGACGCCCTCCGGCTCGGCCAGATAGGTATGCAGGCCGACGTAGTTCGCCAGATCGGTGGTGATCGTCGGCCCGACGTAGAACGGCGTGTTCGTTCCCGCGCGGCAGGCGTACTCCCATTCCGCCTCGCCCGGCAGGCGATAGGCGCGCCCGGTTGTTTCCGAAAGGCGCTTGCAAAACGCCAGCGCGTCGCGCCAGTTTACCCGATCCACGGGACGCTGCGGCCCTTTACAGCGATACGGCGGCGTCCACTTCATGATGGCGGCCCACTGCGCCTGGGTGACGGGATACTGGCTCATCCAGAATGCCGGGACGCTGACGCTGTGCTGGGGGCGTTCGTCGTCGTAGCCCTCGTTGTGCCGCGATCCCATCAGAAATCGTCCGGCAGGGATGGCGACCAGCGCCAGTTGCGCGCCGCCCGGCAGCACTTCGACAAAACGCTGCGCGCTATGCGATCGCGTCTGGACGATCTCGCCACGTTCGTTGACGGTGACGGTTTCAAACGTGAAATCCTGCCTATCTTCGGTCATTGGTCGTGAGTTCCTCCACCAGTCTCGCAGCCAGGTCTTTCGTCCGTTCAAAGGGATGGAAAATTGCGTCATTTTCTACATCACCCTGACCTGCCACGCCCAGATAGGGGAAAGTATCCAACAGCACAGGTCGCATTTTTAGCACCGTGCAAAAGTCATGCAGGTATTCAAGGATTTGGTGCGGATTGGAATATTCAGCAACACCGACCAATCCGCAGAGTTTCCCCTTGAGCGGTGACGGGGCGGCGGCCTGCCCCTGGCTCTCGTGAAAGAAAAAGAGCGAAATCAGCCGCTCCGCCCATGCCTGGAACTGCGCCGGCGGCGCTCGGAAGTACAGCGGCGCACCGATCACCAGCGCATCGGCCTGAATCATGCGAGCGAGAATGGCATTGGCGTCATCAGGATCGGCGCACTGGTACGGATGCGTCGAGCAGTAGGATGAGCACACCACGCGGCATGGGTGGATGTCCTGGTCGGCGATGTAGACGAGGTCGGATTCAAGGTCGGGGACGAAGGCGCGCATTTCGTCAATGACGCGCGTGACGAGGGTGTGCGTGTGGCCGGTTTTGCGCATGGAGCCGAGGATGGCGAGGAGGTGCATACGCTGTGTCCTAATTGTGGAGAGTACGCAATTGTGTTAATGCTTCTTTCATTGCCAACGCCGGCGCATTGATCACCGTTATACCCTGTGGCAACGGCTCGTCAAATTCAAAGTAGCCGCCCTTCTGCGTCGCCACGACAAATAGGGCGGCGGCTTGTTTACCCCTGGCGGCTTTGTATAGTAAGTTGGCGGCTTCAAGCAACGTTTCGTTGGGTCGTTGCACGCGAATCAAAACCGGTTTGCCGTTCAGGTCGTCCTTTAAAATGGCGTCAATGCCTTTGTTGCGCTGCACCGGCGCGTAATCCAGGCCGCGCAGCAGCGCCAGGGCTTCTTCATCCGCCGTAGCATACGCCTCACGCCCCTGTTGAAGCAACTGCGACTCGGTCTTAACCGGCTGTTCTAAGCGTTGGCGGGTGACTTCCAGGGCTTCTGCGGATGTATCAATTCCAATGGCACGCCGATTCAACAAGGTCGCAGCCACCAGAGTCGTCCCGCTGCCACAAAACGGATCGAGCACCACGTCATTTTCCCGGCTGGCGATCTCAATGATTCGCTCCAAGAGCAGTAGCGGCTTTTGGGTCGGATAGCCGGTGCGCTCTTTTGCTTTGGGATTGAGATAGGGGATGTCCCACACATCGGATAGTGGCACACCTTTTTTGCCGCCGTTAGGGACTATGTCGCCGTTTATGTCGGTTTCGTAGACCGCTCGTCCGGTCTCGTCACGCTTTCGCTTTTGAAGAATCTGATCCACGTTGGTCGAAGTCGAATAATCCTGATAGATAGGGTTATATGTATAGTCGTCCGACTTGGTATAATAATAGATGGTTTGATGGGCTGGCAATAATCCCTTTTGTGCGTTGGACCACCGCCGATAATACCAGATGATTTCGGCCCTGAACTTATCTAACCCAAACACATCATCCAGCAAAGCGCGAATGAGATGCGTTGCATTGCGGTCACAGTGGAAAAAGAGGGAACCTGTAGCGGATAAAACCCGCCAGAGTTGCTCAAGCCGTTTTTCAATGAACTGCGCGTACTCCGTATGGGATGTCCACACATCCGCAAATGAAAACTCCTGCCGGCGATCTCGGGTACGGAGTGAGTGCGTTTTTTGGGTGAAAAATGGGGGATCGAGGTAAATCAGGTTAACACATTCGTCAGCAAAATCACTGAGAATATCCAGACAATCCCCCTGATAAATCTGAGCGTTCATAATTTTGGGGCGCTCTCTGCGGCGAGTTTTTCAAGGATCGCCCTCAAGTCAATGCCGGTACACTCTTTGATGTACTCCCAGGCACGGTCGCCATAGTAATAGCGACCCTGGACGCCGGCATAAAGCGTTTCCAACGTCTGCTGAATCCGTATGGCCTGTTCACGGTTGGGGTAGAAAAACATAATCCGTATCGGCGTATAGCCAGCTTCCGCGATCACCTTGATCCGCGTGTGCTCTTTGGTGATATGGTCGCCGTCGGTGGTCGCATCGCGCCATTTGATTTCAAAAGCCTCTTGGCCTATCAGGTAGTCAATCTCAAAGGTAGCTGGACGGCGGCCCTGTGTATTTGCAATTTTCGCCGGACCGGCTGTAGGATACTTTTCCTGAAGACACAGTTTTGCGGCTTCCTCGAGGAAAGTTCCTGCGTAGCGATAAAGAAACCGGCCTTTGTTTTGGTAAATGTCAATGAGCTGGCCTTCTTCGTCTGTGATTCCCAAAACCCGGTAGATGAGAAAATGGGAGCGGTCATCTGCTTGCATTTCCTCAACCCGTTGATTAATTTTCTGCCGGAGCTGCTCTGCGTACGTTGCAGCCAGTTGACCTATCTTTTCTTCGACAGTTTTTTTCATTGCGCATCCTCTTTTCTCAAATGACTTCAATAATCCCCCAGCCCCACCCGATCCACCTGAAACGTCTGCGGGCAGTTGCCCTGGGTGGGCGTTTTTTCGTCGGGGAAAAGCTCTGCCCAATCGTCCACCTCGGCGATGTCCGGCTGGAGCGCGATCTGGATTTCGGTGAGGAGGCTGACGCCGCCGACTTTGGCGCAGCGCAGGGAGAGGTGGTCGCGTGCGTCAGGGCCAAATTCGGCGTCGAATTGGGTCAGCAGATCGCTGCGCTTGACGTCGCCGCCCACCCGCTCGGCGACGTAGCGGTTAAAGTCGGTGGCGGCGAAACGCTCCACCAGCGCGTTGGCAAGCGCGTAGTAGGCGTCGGGCGACATCCCAGCGCACGTCCCGTGCTTGTACCACTCGTGGTTTTGCAGGCACGAGGCCGCGCCCGGCATCAATTCAGTGAGGTCTTGCCAGACGTCGTCGGAAAGTTCCAATTCGGGCATGTCGCACCAGTCACTCGCTTCATCCTGCTGAATCACGGCTTGAGGAACGTCGCAGTAGCCGAAGGAATGATCGTTATCGCCCTTGACGTTGGGCCACAGGCCATGTAGCACGAAGTTGGTCGCGTCATAACGCCTGGCAGTTTGCGTCTCGCACTCCTCCTTGTCGGGCTTGGTCTCGCAGAAGGCCGGCTGCCAACTGAGCGCGAGGACGTAATAGTCAAAATTGGCGTCCGCATCGGCCCAGGGCATATCGCCCGATTCTGAAGGGGTTGAAACGGGCGTCGCCGTAGGTGGAGCTTTGGGTGTGCGGGTGGGCGGGACATTCGGCGCGCGGGTCGGGGGATTGTCTGGCGGGTCTGATGGCAGGCAATCCTGGACGACGGTTTCGGCCAGATTGCCCACGTCGGTGGGCAGGGGTTGACCGGGGTCGGCGAGGAGGGCATTGGCGGCCAGGAGCA
>DAOUGD010000131.1:0-9917 GCA_034429475.1 Anaerolineae bacterium | reverse complement strand
GCCGAACGTGCTTCGCTTGGCGTGAGGTGCCCTCCATGCTTCCTGCGCCAATGCGATCCCTCACCCCCACCGCCACGCCGGTTCCCGTCAAGCTCCTCGCGGGCGACTTCAACGCCGCGCGCGCCATTGCCCTGATCTACGAAAATCCCTACGCCGCCACCGCCATCACCCCACTGCTCACCCTTTCCTTCCAACAAGAAGGGGTGGATAAGCGCTTCTTCATCGTCGAAATCCCCGGCAAGTCCTGCCCCACCTGCAAAGCCAGCATCGGCGGCGCGATCTTCACCGCCTTGCCTGCCGCCTGGCAGATCGAAATCGAACAGCGGCACATCACCACCCTGGGCACGTATGGCCGCGCGCCCACCGGCAAGTTAGTCCAGGTTGGCGACGCCACCTACGGCATCCTGTTCCGCGAACCGATCACCACCACCGCCGGCCTCACCGAGCGCGCCGTGCTGATCATGCCCGTGGATGACGCCATCCGCGAGGTCTTCGCTGCCGAGACCGTCGCCGGCGCCCCGCCTGACGCCGCCGCCCCCTGGGCCTACACCTCCGAAATCACCTTCGCGCCGGGCAACCACCCCGTCTACTACGACCTCACCGTCGTCACCCGCGGCGCGCGCCCCATCGAAGGCGTCATCCAACCCTTTGAGACCACCAGCCGCTACCTCCCGGTCAAAACCGGCTACCAACTCGCCGAAACCCAAACCCAACTCAACCCGTAATCCGCCATTCGCCATTCGCCATTCGCTATTCGCTATCCGCAATTCGCTATTCGCTATTCGCTACTTTCAAGGGAGACGCTATGCCCACTCTATTCTCACCCCTCACCTTGCGCGGACTCACCCTCCGCAACCGCATCGTCATGCCGCCGATGTGCATGTACTGCGCCGGGACGGACGGCCTTGCAGCCGACTGGCATCTTTCGCACTACCACGCGCGGGCGCAGGGCGGCGTGGGGCTGATTCTGCTGGAAGCAACCGCCGTGGAGCCGCGCGGGCGCATCAGCATAAACGACCTGGGACTGTGGGACGACGCCCAGATCGCGCCGCTGGCACGCATCGCCGCGCTGGTACAGGCAGAGGGCGCGGCATTCGGCGTCCAACTGGCGCACGCCGGGCGCAAAGCCTGGAGCGCGGACAACGGCCACGGCCCGGAGGACCCCGTCGCGCCGAGCGCCCTGCCCTACGACGCCGACTGGCGCACCCCGCGCGCCCTCACCGAGACGGAGATTGACGCCATCGTAGCCGCGTGGCAGGCCGCCGCCCGCCGCGCCGCCGCCGCCAACCTCGACGCCATCGAAATCCACGGCGCGCACGGCTACCTGGTCAACGAATTTCTCTCCCCTCTTAGCAACACCCGCACTGACGCCTACGGCGGCAGCCCGGAGGCCCGCCGGCGCTTCCTGTTGCGCGTCGTAGACGCCGTCCGCGCCGTCTGGCCGGACTCCAAACCGCTCTTCGTGCGCCTCTCGGCGGTGGACTGGCGCCCCGACGGCGTCACGCTCGACGACACGGTCGCCACGGCGCGCATCCTGCGCGATCACGGCGTGGATGCGATCCACTGCTCCAGCGGCGGCCTCGTCTCCGCGCGCCCGCCCGACGTCGGCCCCGGCTACCAGGTCCCCTTCGCCGCGCGCGTGCGCCAGGAGGCGGCCATCCCCACTGTCGCCGTCGGCCTCATCACCGCGCCGGAATACGCCGACGCGCTCATCCGCACCGGTCAGGCCGACCTCGTCGCGCTGGGCCGCGAACTGCTGCGTCACCCCCACTGGCCCCTCGACGCTGCCCGCGCCCTGAAACACGACATTGCCTGGCCTAAGCAATACGAACGGGCGAAGTAGGAGTGAGGAGTGAGGAGTGAGGAGTGAGGGGAGCCAGAATTGAAAATCAAGAATCGAGAATCAGCGGATCAGCGGATCAGCGAGGCAGCGGATCAGCGGATCAGCGAGGCAGCAAATCAGCCCTCAGCCCTCAGCACTCAGCCCTCAGTCCTCAGCCCTCAGTCCTCAGCCCTCAGCACTCGCCTCAAAATCCCTTGGCCTGGAACCGCACCAGTTACGTTCTGCTGAGCGTCTTCCTGGTCACGGTGGGTCTCATCGTCATCGTCTGGTGGCCGCTGGCGGAGGATGTGCTGAGCACCTACGATCCCACCCGGCCCTGGTGGGCGCAGATGGATTGGCTGCTGCTTGGCGACTTTTTGGTGATGTCGCTGCTGATTATGGGCGGGGCGGATCTTAAAAGCGACGCCTGGATCATGCTGGTGGGACTCGCCGGGGGATTGGCGATTGAGGGTTGGGGCACGCAGACGGAGATCTGGACGTACTACACGCTGGAGCGCCCGCCGCTGTGGATCATCCCGGCCTGGCCCATCGCCAGCCTCTCGATTGACCGGCTGGTGCGCCTGCTGCGCCTCCGCCTGCCGGACCATCGCGGCTTCGTCGCCCTCTACTGGGTCATCTTCCCGGCCTTCATGGCCCTGATGTTGCCCTTCGTCTGGCCGACGCTGGACAAATCGCTCACCCTGCTGGCGCTGGCGGCGTGCGCGTTGATCACCCTCACGCCCACGGATCACCGGCTGGCCGTGCTCACCTTCCTTGCCGGCAGCGGCCTGGGGTACTTCCTGGAACTGTGGGGGACGACGCGGGAATGTTGGACGTACTACACCCAACAGACACCGCCGCTCTTCGCTGTGCTGGCGCACGGGATGGCGGCGGTGGCGTTCTGGCGGGCCGGGCGGTTAACCCGCCACGTCTGGTTTGACCTGGTTCTAAAACGTGAGTGAGGCTTCATGGTTCATCCATTAAAAGCGGCGCACCATCTCCGTGCGCCGCTTCGCTTGAATTTCCAGCATCAGTAGATGAAAATTTTGGATTCGTAGTAACGGCTTTAGCCGTCCAAGAGACCGCTGAAGCGGTTACTACGAGCAGATTTTTCATCTACTGAGCATCCCTAACTTGGCTGCCATATCTCGTTAAATTGCTGCTCCAACAGATCGGTGAGATTCTGATCCAACAACCCGCTTTCCATAATGTCCTCAAACGAGAACAACGCTGGCGGCTCCGGCTCCGCCGGTTCGGGCGAAAGGGGCGCCGCCGCAACCGGGGACGTGGACGCAACCGCAGCCTCGGACGGCGATGGCGCGGGTGACGGCGCAGGCGACGCGACCACAGGCGTAGTCGGCGCTCGCCGAGGCGCAGCAGGAATGACGGCGGCCTCAATGATGGGCTTCAGTTTGGCAAGCGTGTCTTTGGTGTAGTACAACACCGCGCCCAGGCGGACATCCTGACCAAACATCACCAACAGATAGATGCCCTTCACGACCTGACCGGAGTAGATGCTGTACTGCACGCCCTCGTGAAAGTTGAGCTGGAACGCCTCTTCTTCGCCGATGAGGGAGGCAATGCCCGCCGTCGCCGCGAAGTCGCCGGCCACCAACGCGCCCAGCGCCGAAATGTTCAGGTCGTCAATCGCGCCCTTGGCGGCAATCACCGAGCCGTTGCCCTCGATGACGAGGACGGCACGCGCGTTGATTTCCACCCGCAGATTCACCAGCAAGCGGTCAATGTCGTCGGCCTGCGCCGCGGTCAGTTGCAGCGACCATCCCTCGGCGGCGCCGGGCGGCAAACTCTGGCGATGTTTGATCACTTCCCGATCCACAATGCTAAACAGTTCATCGGGCTGGTAGGGTTTGTTCAGGAAGTCGCTCGCGCCGTGGCGCAACGCCTGCACCACCACCTCCATCGAGCCGTGCCCGGTCAACATCACCACCGGCGTGTGAGACTGATGCTGCTTGATGTCTTGTAGCAACGCCAATCCATCCTGTCCCGGCATTTGTAGATCGGTGATGACCAGGTCATACAGTTTGCGCGGCCACAACTGCTGCGCGGTCTCGACGTTCTCCGCTACTTCCACGCTGTAGCCCCGGTTGCTCAACATCCGCTGCAAGCCCCGGCGAATCACCGGATCGTCGTCCACCACCAGAATCATCCCTTTTACATCCATCGCACCACCTCGCCGTCAAACGTGAAACGTGATGCGTGATGACTTCACGTTTCACATATCTATGAATTGTTTTTCTAAAACTCTCCGCTCACCCTTGTGGAACTTGATAGATGTTTTCCATCAAATCCAGCCCGCACGCCAGTTGCTCGACCCAGGCGATGAAGCGGGCCACATTCGCCTTGCCGACGATCATCGCGCCGTGCTGCGGCGCAATCGTCTCAATGTCCAGCGTGCGCACCATCGCCGCCCACAGCTTAAGGACTGTGTTGGTGGGAATGTAACGCCGGTGGAACCCTTCCATATACTGGATGTGATCGTCAAAATTGCTGACCGTCACATACGTTTGCCCCAACGAAGCCCCCAAATCGCCAGAATACAGGATTTTGGACACCGGATCATAGACTTGGAAGTTGCCCGAGGAGTGCATGAAGTGCGCCGGCAAGAGCAGCAACTTGCAACCGCCCAGGTTGACCACGCGCCCCCGGTCGCCAATCGGCTCGATGCGATCAATCACAAAATCGTCCACCCCAAAGTGCATGATGAAACGCACCCAGAGTTGCGGCAACAACGCCGTCGCATCCGTCACCATCAACCAACCGTTGGTGGCAGCCACAATATCGGGGTCCTGGTGCGAGAGGAACAGGTACTTGAGCGCGTTCGTCGGCACGATCGCGGAGACTTCTTCTAACGCGCTGGAATATACCTTATGCCCGCCGGGGTCCAACAACATCGCCTGGCCTTGATGAATGATCAGATGTTGGTTCGCTTGCACCATCTGACCCGAAGTAAAATCTTCCAGAAGCACATTCTTGTGCTCAGCATTTTCAAACAAAATTTGGGTTGGCATGATGGCCTCCTTATCCGCCCGACATCAACATTTCAAACAGTTCTTTGCTGAAACCGGTCACATCGAGAAATTGCTGCAAGCGGTGATCGTCATAGGATTGCAGCATAATGTTAAGGTCCAAATCCATGATCCGGTTGAGCGCGACGAGGCGCGCCTCCTTCTGTGGATCGCTGGCATACTCGGCCTCCACAATCCGCTGCGAGGCAAACCCCCGACAGAACGCCATCGCCGCAATCACGTAGCGAGGTTCGAGACCTACTTCGACGTGCCGCTTACCGATGCGGTAGCGCCCATCGAAATACCCCTCGCCGTATTCCCCTTCCCCCAGGCTCACAAGCCAACGCGCGAGATGCGCCTTGAGTTTCTCCACCCGCCCCGGTTCGGCCTTCAAGAGTGCGTCTAGCGTGGGGAAGCGCTGCAATTGCGCGTAAAACGCCGCCACAATCGCGGGGGCGTGTTTCTCTATGGCCGGTTGCATTTCGCCTAAAAGACGGCGGTCGGCGGCGCTCAATTCACCGATTTGCTTCATCTCCTCAATGAACGTTTTATCTGCCATCGCCCGCGCTCCCTACCCCAGAATTTCGGCCACGCTCGCGGCGCACTCGCGCACTTCGAGGAAGACCATCCCCAGGTTGACGCCCTGCCCGGTCAGCGCCACCAGGACGGCGTTGGCGCCGGCCTGGGTGATGACGATATACCCCTCCGACCCCTGCACGGTAGTCTGCATCAGGTCGCCCCGCTGCAACTGTCCTACCGAGCGGCCAGACAGGCTCAGAATCGCAGCGGCCACCGCGCCCACGCGCGCCTGCTCGACGCTGGCCGGCAACTCCGCTGCCATGATCAGCCCATCGCGGCTCACAATAGCAACGCCGCTGATGTCGCCTGACGAATCAATCAAAGTCTGTAACGTCTTGGTTAACCGATCTCGACGAGTTTCGCCTGCCATTTTTCCTTGCTCCTTTTTTTCAGATGATTGATCTTGCGCCTTCTGTTCGTCCAGACGGCGCATCCCTTCCATAATCAGAGCCGACCAGGGCGTCGTGATGCTGCGCGCCGGCGCAGCAATGTCCTGCGCCACCTCAAACGTCCCGGCGTCCCAGCCCAACAGCGTATACACCGCCTCTGCGCCCTGCGTCGCGCCATGGGTGGCGTGAACCACCTCTCCGCCCTCGAAATACAGCGCGACTTCCTCACCGTTGAGATGCCGGGCCATTAACTCCGCCCGCGTCCCCGACTGGCAATTCAGTTGAATCAAATCCGCAATGTTGAGATCATTTAAATTTCCCTTCAGCGCCATACACCCTCCTTACCTTCTTTTTCCAGAGTTTTTTGTTTGTGGGCTATGTCCACAAACAAAAAACAAGAGCCCGATCACCGCAGCCCTGATTCCGCCCAAATCTGCTGGATCTGCCGGATCGCGCGCGTGGTGGCCTGCCAATAGGTGTGCTGCGGTTGGATGAACAGCGCCAGCACCAGATCGCGCTGCCCGGCGCGAAATTTGCGGCACAACACCCCGCGCTGTGCGTCATCCGACAGCAGCATTACCTCATTCATTGCCCCCCAACCCAGCCGCACACTGATGCCGGCCGAAGCGCGCAACACGTCGGCGACCACCGCCGCCAGCGATTCCGCCTCCGCGCGCAACGCCGACGTAGCCAGCGATAGTCCCGTGTCGTCGGTCAAGACCACCGTGCCAAAGCCGTCTTCCATACTCAGGTCGGTAATGATCTGTTGCAATGCCTTCATGCGGTCGCCTCTTGTGTCTGGTGTTGAAGTTTGTAGTTCACGTAGGCCAGCACGTACCGAATTGCCGCCTGCAAGGTCTCCGGAACACCGATCCCCTGGATGGCGACCGCCTCAAAACAGGGGAGTTTACCTACCTTGAGCGCGTCGCGCAACGCCGCCGTCGGTAGCGCCCCCGGCGCATCGCGCTTATTAAACTGCACCACCAGTGGCATGGTTTGCATAGGGCGGTTAATGCGAAGCAATTGCTGCTGCATGTTTTCCCAGGAAACGACATTGTCGGCCAGGCGGGCCGGCTGTGAGTCGGCCACGAACACCAATCCATCGGCGCGGCGCAGCACCGTCTCGCGGGTGGCCTCGTAATACACCTGCCCCGGCACCGTATACAGGCCAAATTTCGGGCGCAATCCGGCAATCTGCCCCACCTCCAGTTGCATAAAGTCGAAGAAGATCGTGCGATCTTCGTGCGTGTTGAGGGTGAACAGTTCACTGCGCGCCGCGGGCTTGGTGCGCGCGTGAATTTGCTCCAGATTGGTCGTCTTCCCGCTCAATGCCGGGCCATAATACACAATGTTCAGATTGATTTCACGGGTCTTCCAGTTGATAAACATAGGCTCTCCCTCTCCCTGCGGCTATGCGCCTTCCGCGCCCGCCTCGGGCAGGCGCACCGTAAACGTCGTCCCTTTCCCCAACACACTCTCTACGACAATGTCGCCGCCGTGTTCATTGACAATTCCATAACAGATTGCCAGCCCCAGCCCGGTGCCGTGTTCGCCTTTGGTGGTGAAGAACGGCTCGAAGATGCGCTCTTTGATCTCTGGCGGAATTCCCATCCCTGTGTCGGCCACCTGGATGTACACAGACCCGTCTTGCGCAAAAAGTATGACTTTCAGCGTCCCCCCCTGCGGCATAGCGTCGCGCGCATTGACCATCAGGTTCATCAACACTTCACCGATCTGATCGGGCGCCGCAAAGATAGGCGGCAAGCCCTCGGCCGGCGCGTATTCCACCTGGATATTCCGCTTCTGTAGGTCCTTGCTTAGCAGTTTCATCACATCGTCCAGCACCTGCGTCACCGAGATGCGGCGATGCTCCGTCTGGGGGGGGCGAGAAAAGTTCTGCAGACGCCGCACCAACTGCGCGATCACCTCCACCTGCCGCTCAATCGTGGATAAATCATCCAACAAACCGGTTTCCTGGGGAAGCTCAAACTTCAACAAATACAAATAGCTCAAAATTGCCGAAAGGGGGTTGTTGATGTCGTGCGCCACCGACGCCGCCAACCGCCCCAGCGCCGACAGTTTTTCGCCGTGCCGCAGCCGGGCATGGGCTTCTTCCAACGCCCGCGTGCGTTCAATGACTTTGCATTCCAACGTTGCGTTCAAGTCGGACAGGGCGTCGGCGGTGCGTTTCAGGCGCAACATCGCCCGCACCCGCACCAACAATTCTGCATTGGACATCGGCTTGGGCAAGAATTCATCGGCGCCGGCGTTCAAAGCCTCGGCCACATCTGCCTGCGCCCCGGCCAACACAATGATGGGCAAAAAGCGGCGCGCATGGTCGGCTTTCAACTGTCGGATCACGTCGTAGGCGTCCATATCGGGCAGCGCCACAGCAAGCAACAGCAAATCTGGCGGCTGAGCTGCAACCGCATCCAACACGGCCTGACCACTGACCGCGCGCCGCACCGTATAGCCAGCGTTTTGCAATGCCAAACGCGCCGTCATGACAAAGTCGGTATCTGGATCGGCCAACAGAATATCCGCGAAGAGAAAAGTAAGCTCCATACTCATTATTTTTAACTATATTAGGATTTATGCAAGAATGTCACTTTTTTACCGCAGAGAACGCCGAGGCGGCTGAGGAACCATGAAAGCGCTCTGCGCTTTTTGCGTACGCTGCGGTGAATTTCTCCTCAGTTGCGTAAACCCTGTATATATCAAACCTATCATAAGAACATTAGAGTTGTGTAGGAATTTTATGGCAATTCTGTAGAAATCATCGTAAAACGTGAAATGGTTAGGCGTTTCCAGAGAAATAATCATCCCAAAAGCGGGGGTGAGACAGGGACGATTTTCACGAACCATTGGCCCAAGTGCGGCAAACGTTCCAAGCGTTTTTCTAACTCCACCATGGCTTTCTTCGTTAACTTGACGCCTTTCTCATAGGTCTTCTGCACCCAGGTCACAACCGGGTGAATGCCCTTCCAGGTCATCGTCCGGGCAAACTTGAGCACAGTATCCACGGTGTCCAGCAAACTCCCATTCCAATGCTGTTCCAGGACGCCCCAGACGCGCTCAATGGGATTGTATTTGCTGTGGTACGGCGGGTAATAGGCCAACTGGAGGGTGAGCTGTTCTTGATCTGCGAACGCGGTCAGGCGGTGCATAAACTGGGTACTCCGGCTGTGGTTTTGCGGCCCATTGTCTTGATTGATGAGCCACGTGGTGACTTGCGGGAAACGGGTGCGCTGCGCGGCCCAGAAATCCTGGAGACAATCCCCGATGAAATCGGCGGTCACGGCGGAGGAGGTGAAGTACAAATACAACTCATTATAGTCGGGCAAGAAGATGCCCCACGGCGTCACGGTTTGGGCGGGGCGGAAATCGTGATCCAAGGCGCGGACCCGCACGCGCGTCTGCCCATGCCGGGAGAAAGGCCCCACGGCGAGGGTGGCTTTGGCATCCAACGACAGCCGCAAGATGTGCGGATCCGCTTGCGCTGCGGTATGGAGGTGGGTCAACTGTGCGAAAATGGCATCCGTCTCCGGGCGCTTCTTCTTGGGACGGCTTTTCTGCACCGTGTGCAGGCGATACCCCAGTTGGTTGGCCTTGACCCGTAGGGTTTCCCCACTGGGCAAGGTCTCGGCGCGATAGCCCTTCTGCTGCTCCAACTGACGCCCGATCTCGGCCGCGGTCAGCCGCGTATACAAGTGCGTTGTGGTGAAAGTCGGATCCGTCTGTGTCTGCGCCTCGGCAAGCGCCTGAATGTCCGTTAACAAGTCCGGTAACCGCGCTTCCGCCCGGTTCCGCCCCCGGGCGGCGAAGTCGTCGACACAGGCCACGCCACTGGCCAATTCGTGCTGCCCTTTCCGCACCGTGCCGCGATTCCACCCGAATTCGGTTTCCGCCCGGCGTTGTCCGCCTTTGCCGAGGAGCTGCACTACGCCCGCCATAAACACGCGCCGCGCACTGCCCGTCAGCGCCGTCTCCGTCCGCATGAAAAGTTGCTTGAGTTCCGTGCTCAGTTCCATACCGTTCCTCCTGGTCATCATGGGAGAGAGTGTACCCGATTTTGGGATGATTTAAATTCTGGAAACGCCT
>DAOUGD010000130.1:0-1667 GCA_034429475.1 Anaerolineae bacterium | reverse complement strand
CTCTCCCCCTCTCTCCCTCTCCCCCTCTGTTTTCCCGCGACGGCCTGTTCTTCATCACCCTCGTCTTGTTCTGTACCCTGACCGCTTCCGTCTTGGTAGGCAGCCTGTTGCCGACGCTCACCGAAGCCTTGTCCGGCCGGCGCTTTGAGGCCGGCCCCGCGTGGTTCGACCGGGTGACGGGGCCGCAGTTTGCCGCGCTGGTGCTGCTCATCGGCCTGTGCCCGCTGCTGGGGCGGGCGGCGGCAACGCTGCGCCGTCTGCAACAACGTGGCTGGCTGGTCGCGGTGGGCGGCGGCGTGGCGGCGGGCGCGGCGTGGCTGGCCGGATTCACGCAGCCGGTTTCGTTGGCCGCCATCGCCGTGATTGGGCTGGCAGGAGTCACGACGCTGGTGGAATTCGCCGAAGGCGTCGCTGCCCGCTGCCGCAATACCGGCGAAGCGCCGCTGAACGCCCTGTGGCGACTGCTGCGTCTCCAACGGCGCAAATACGGCGGATACCTGGTTCACGTCGGCGTGATCTTGATGGCGTTGGGCGTCGTCGGTACGCGGATGTACGCCTCTGAGCGGGATCAGACCTTTTCGTTGGAAACGCCGACCCCGGTGGGGCGGTATACGCTGGTGTACGAGGCCTTCCAACACGATTTTGTGAGCGATTACGTTAGCATGGGGGCCACTTTCTCGGTCTATCGGGGCGACGAGTATCTGATCACGCTGGAGCCGCGCCTCCATTGGTATTCCAACGGCGACCAGACGCTCACCATCCCCGCTCTCCGCCCTGGCCTCCGCGAAGACCTGTATCTGATCCTTTCCGGCTGGGGCGACGGCGGGGCGACAGCGACGCTCAAAGTCGTCGTCAACCCGCTGGTCAACTTCCTCTGGTTGGGCGGGATCGTTCTCTTGATGGGGGGCGTCGTGGCGTTTTGGCCGGCGGAAGTGGCCCGGCATGATTGACGCTCGCGGCGTGACCAAGTCCTTCGGCTTGCGTCAGGCGCTCGCCGGGGTTGACCTCTCCGTTGCACCCGGCGAGTGGGTGACGCTGGTGGGGCCGAACGGCGCGGGCAAGACGACCTTGCTGCGCATCCTGGCGACGCTGGCGCGGCCCACTGCCGGTTCGGTGCATATCGCCGGATTAGACCCTGCTAAAGCCGGGATGGAGGTGCGCCGTCAGATCGGCTTCCTCTCCCATCGCCCGCTGCTGTATGACGATCTCACCGCCGAACAAAATCTCGCATTCTACGCGCGGGCTTACGGCCTCCCGGATGCCGACGCTCGTATCACTGAACTGTTGGCCCACGTTAATTTGACCGCGCGGCGGCGCGATCTGGTGCGCACCTTCTCGCGCGGGATGCAGCAGCGATTGTCGGTGGCGCGCGCCGTGCTCCATCGCCCGCGCCTGCTGCTGCTGGACGAGCCGTACACCGGCCTAGACCCGTTGGCGGCGGACACGTTGACCGCGCTGCTGGAAGACATGGCCGGCGCCGGATGTACGGTGGTCTTGACGACCCACGATCTCGAAAGCCGCTTCATCGCCGGGCGGCGCGTGGTGGTATTAAACCGGGGGCGCATCGTATACGACGGCACGCCCGCCGACTCATCCACCTTTCCCGCCCTGTACCGCACGCTAGTCACTAGTCAACCTACCCCTCCACCCCCCTGCTCCTCTGCCCC